>JAFRYJ010000231.1 GCA_017437705.1 Lachnospiraceae bacterium | reverse complement strand
TTCATTTGACCGAAAGGAACGGAAATGCGGCAGCAGCACTTCTTCAGATAGGAATGCGCTTTGTGCATTATTGCTGCATCATAGTAATAAAACTCTGCCGATGCATGACTTGACTGGAAGGAACGGAAATGCATCGGCAGAGTTTTTATTACCAAACAAAAAAGCGGACAAGTCCGCTCTTTTGCCTCACCGTTTGTATGAAAAGCTTCACTCAATATGACTGTGATCTTCAAGAAAAATCCGTCCGTCTCCGGGCGCCCGCAGATAACTTGAATGCAGAAGCTTGCATAAGGGTCCTTTTACGACCAATATAATATTAACATTATTAAGCGTTATTTAAATACTTATAAACAAATCGTAAGGTTAAAATAAGGTAAACCCCCGGTTTTTTCCCGTAATTTGTCATATCAGCGCCAAATACGTGCTTTCAGGTGGTACAATATATGCATATCCGGAGGAAAATGAAATGTCAGAGAATAAGATCTACAGGATACTGATCGCCGATGATGAAGCCGAACTGGTGGACGCCATGTCGCTCTACCTTGAAAAGGCGGGCTTCGATACCATTAAAGCCGAAGACGGGCAGGCAGCCCTGGAGGCCTTCGATAAATATCATCCGGACCTCATACTGCTGGACGTAATGATGCCGAAAGCTGACGGTTTCAGCGTGCTCAGGGAGATCCGGAAAAAGAGCCATATACCGGCCATCATGCTTACCGTGCGGAACGATTCCGACGACATGGTGCTGGGTCTGGATACCGGTGCGGACGATTACATCACCAAGCCCTACGACCCCCGTGAGGTGGTGGCCAGGGTAAAGGCACAGCTCCGCCGCAGCTACAGCTATACCGACCTTTCCGAGGACAGCGCGGGCATCATTGTTTCCGGCGACCTGCAGCTGGATCCCAATAAAAAGAGCGTTACAAAGGCCGGCGAACAGATATGGCTCTCGGCCATCGAATACAGGATACTGGAGCTTTTAATGTCCTCTCCGGGGAAGATCTTTACGAAGCGACAAATATACGAAAGCGCCTGGAGCGGCGATTTCATGGCCGACGACAATACCATCATGGTAAGGATAAGCAACATACGTCACAAGATCCAGGACGACCCGAAGGATCCGAAGATAATCACCGTAAAGGGACTGGGATATAAATTTGAAGGCTAAAAAGATCGGAAAACGACAGATATATAAAAAGCTGCTTTTAAGCTACTTCCTCTTCGCGTTCCTGTCGGTGCTTGCCATTGTGATCGGCATGTATGTGATCATGCTGATAATGGGCAGGGGCGATACGAACAACATCATCCCGGACCAGATGGTGGGCGAGGACGGCCAGATAACCAATCCGGATCTCATCCTGGCCAGCGGCGGCTGGATAGAGGAGCTTGATTACGAGAACAGGGTAATGCGCGTCATCGGAGAAAAAAAGGTAGAGGACAATTATTACTCATACCAGGAGCTGCTGCGCATCTCCGGCTCCCATGACCAGAGGGGCGACTACTCCGTCTTCTATGTTACGGGCGGGCACAAGTATTATCTTATATACATCCCCACTGATTCTCTGACCATAACCTACTCATACTCCGTCCAGACGATGATCTCATCGAACCGGCAGAAGCTGATACTGGTGCTCATCGGCATCTTCCTGATACTGGAGGCCATCCTGTTCAGCCGGTATATCTACAAGAAGATACAGTACCCCCTGGACAAGCTGACCACGGCCTTCAGCAAGACGGAGACCGGCGACAGAGATTTCAATCTGGATTTCAAAGCGGAGGGCGAGTTCATCGAACTGCGTGATGCATACAACAGCATGGTTAAAAACATCGCGGATCAGGAGTCGGAAAACGAAAAGCTCCAGAGCGCACAGAGAAGGCTGATACTGGAGCTGTCCCACGATCTTCAGACGCCCATCGCAACCATTGAGGCCTGCGCCTCGGCTCTGTCGGACGATATCGTTTCCGAAGATGAAAAGAAAAAGTATTACGACATCATAGCCTCCAAGGCAGAGCGTGTAAGCTCCATGACGGAGGATATGTTCACCCTGCTTAAAATGGAAAATCCCGGCTATAAGCCGGTATTCAGCCGCGTCGATGTATGCGAGTTCATGCGCCGCATCATCTCCGACAACTACGACGACATAGAGAGGAACTCCTTCGAGCTTAACGTCGATATCCCGGAGGATCCGGTGTTCATCAACGCCGACGAAGGCCTGATGCAGCGCGCCGTGGGCAACCTTATCTCAAATGCCGTCAAATACAACAGATCCGGTCATGAGATCGGCGTTGCGGTGAAGCCTGTCGGCGGTCAGGTATCGGTCCGCGTCTGGGATGACGGCGATGCCATCAATCCGGAGTTCACAGGCATCATGTTCGACGCCTTCTCCCGTTATGATGCAGCCAGGATCTCCTCCGGCAGCACAGGCCTGGGCCTTACTATAGCCAGGGAGATAACAGAAAAGCACGGCGGCAGCATATCCTATGAGTATGAGGATGACAAGAACGTAATGAAGATCCTGCTCCCGACGGCATAGCCGCTGCCATTGAGCATTACAAACCCGGGTACTGTCCCTAGTAAACTCGGAACATGCACCATTAAAAAACCAGGTACATACTATTATAAACATAGCACTGTCCCAATAAAAAAACCGTATACCTGTTTTCCGAACATATCGAAGATCCGAGAGGAAAACAGGTATACGGTTTTTAATTTACTGCTTCGGCTCAGCTTCCTGAGTTATCACGTTTACATACTGGTAAGGTATCTCGATGCTGTTTTCGGCGAATTTGTTCCTTACCCTCATATTGATGTCGTCAGTCACATTTTCCGTAGCCCTGCTTTTGTCAAAATAGACCAGCACGTCTATCATCAGGGCGCTGTCGGCGAATTCCAGGAAACGGGGCGGCGCATAATATGCCGTGCCGTCCTCTTCGTCCCTGGAGGGCTTCGTATAAGGACTCTCCTTTACTGCCTCCCCTACCAGCCTTTTGGCCAGCTCCATGTCGGTATCATATGACACGGCGAACCTGAAGTGTACAGACTTGTCTTCCCGGCGGTAACTGTAATTGATCACCTTCATCGCACCTATCTTATGATTGGGTATGACGATCCTCAGCGTATCCATGCCCTTCAGCACAATATGCCTCATAGTCATATCCTCGACCACGCCCTTGGTGCCGTCCTCCAGTTCTATCCTGTTTCCCACTTCGAAAGGCTTGTGGGCGCTCATCATGAATCCGGCCAGCACATCCTTTATTACATCCTGGGCAGCAAAGGCCAGCACCGCACTGATAACAGCCGTTCCTCCCAGCATCGTTTTCCAGATGTTCCCCAGGCCTCCGAAGGCAGCGAACACCAGGATGATGCACATCACAACGATGACGACGGACAGGAGCCGGTCGATAAACGCTATCTGAAGGCCTGTCTTCCTTTCATTTATTCTTTTGAAGATACGTTTTTTGATAAGAAGCAGGATGGCCGCAAGGAGCCCGCCGGCCACAATGACCGCGGCAACGTAGACCGCATACTGCCACCCTGTTGCTTCATTCAGGTCTTTGATCCAGTTTAACAAGATGTCCTCCGCTTAAACAAATAAAAAAGATAGATATCCGTAGGTCATGGCGTATGCGATCACGAAAAACGCCGTGAGTCCCAGAATGATGAGTATCTGCTTTCCCTTATGGCCTGTCAGCAGCCCGGCGAATTCCCTCACTGCCGCATTGGGCCAGAAATACCATTTTGTGGGGGCGCCCATGCCCACGGCGCGCATCTTTACGCGTCTTGCATGGAGCCCGCTCCTGAAAACATGATAATTGGTGGTGGAAAATGCGATCTTTGCATTTTTATCCAGGCCGTCAATTATCTCCTTCGAGAACTTCATGTTCTCAAATGTATTTGCGGAACGGTCTTCACGGATGATGCCGTCCTCCGGTATGCCTGCCGATATAAGATAATCCGTCATCGACCTGCTCTCCGACAAAGCCTCGTCGCTGCCCTTTCCGCCCGATGTGATAAATACGGGTCCTTTGCCCGTGATCCTTTTCTGCTCGCCGTAAAACTTAAGCGCCCGGTCCAGCCTTCCCTTCAGAAGATTGCCCGGCGTACCGTCCTTATTAAGGGCGCAGCCCAGGACGATCAGGTAATCCCTGTTCTTATCCGGCTCGTGAAAGGCCGCTATCATGTCTGCTGCTATGGTCCCGATGATCATGCATTCAAAATACAGGTATAAAGCAGCCATGAGACCGGTAAGAAAACCGCCGATGCCTTCGTTTACCGGCTTAAGCACCTCCTGACGTCCCGCCAGAAGGATAATGATCTCTCCGGCAACCATAAAAGCCGCCAGCATGATGCCCAGGAAGTTCACGGAACGTGCTCCCTCTTTCCTTATGAGCACTATGTTGGATATGACCAGCATTCCTGCAAAGATGAATACGAAGGGCATCGAAAGGACCATGAAATTCCGGGGCGACATCATCAGCACGGTAACGAGAGTTTTCAATCCGTTTATATCATAATGCGAATATATCTGCACCGTACTGTATACGACCGATATCAGTACCGTCAGCCCGAACAGAAAAAAGCCGAAATAATATATGGTGTTATATGAGTAAGGATTGTACCTCAGCTGTCTGAAAAACGCCCGCGCCAGCATGAAAAGTGCGGCCGCTGCGTAGATGCAGAGCATCGCTGACGTTATCCTGTAGGTGCTGTCAATGCCGGTATAAAGCAGTATGAAGGCGGCTGCCAATGCGATAACGGACATTATCAGCAGGCCGTACAGGTGGGGCTTTTTATCCAGTGTATCGAAACGGAAAAAGCCTCCGCCGGTGTCTTTTCGCATCAGCGGTCCCTCTCAAAATTCTTTTTTATCCTTAAGATGTTGCAGCTGTTTTCATATTTGTAATCCAGCTCATCCATCGATTTCTTGACCATTAATACGCCCAGTCCGCCGATATCCCTGTCTTCTGCGCTTAACGTCACGTCGGGATCGTCCCTGTCAAGGGGATCGAAGGGCTTGCCGCTGTCAATAAATGTAAGTGTACATGAGCCCGGATCCTTTTCCGCCTCAACCTTGACGGTGACCCTTCCCTTTCCGGGAGGATATGCATAGCTGGCTATGTTTATGAATATCTCTTCTACGGCCACGTCGATCTGCATCAGGGTCTTAAGCGGGCAGTCCGCCTCTTCGAGATGACGCTCCACGAATTCCGTTACTGCCGGCAGCTCGCTCTTTACGGCGGCGAATTCCTTCGCCAGGGGAAGGAATGTGAGGCTGTCCGTTCTCTGAAGCAGCTCGATGAGCTCGCTCTTCCAGTGCTCTATCTCTTTTCTTCCCTGCTCCGTATCCAGGCCGCCGCGCCTGATGGAACGCCTTACAAGACGGGTATAGCCGATGATCCTGGCCTTGTCTTCGACGGCCGTGATGATGTCTTCATCATCCGTGCCCAGGTATTCCGCCAGCACCCTGTGCCAGAATTCCGATGCCACATTGTGGTCGAAGCCCTGGAACTTCTTTATGATCTCCGGGTCACATTCCGAAAAGCCTATGAATGCATTAAACATCGATGCCAGCTCGAAAACGGGATTGCCCACCGCCAGCGTGTCCATATCGATGAGCAGCACCTCGTCGTCCGTCAGCTCCACGTTTTTCGTATGATAATCCCCGTGGATCATATGATCGTCCTTCGGCACGGCACGCACAAGGCTTAACAGCTTTCTGCCCATATCCTCGGGCAGGTAGTCCTTCAGAAACCGCGCCCAGGAGATGACTGTTTCCCTGAGATCGGGAAGATCCCCCTCGGGCACAACGGTGCTGTGGATCTTCTTTAAAAGATCCGTATACTCCTTTACGCACCACTCCATTTTGTCCGGTTCCGTAGACAGGATCTTTGAAAACGAGCGGGCGTTAAGAAGCTCGAACACGGAGCCGTAGCTGTCGCCGACCCTTACCACATCATAGGAGATGGCTGTCGGGATACCCAGCACCAGCGCCGTCCTCGCCACTTCTCTTTCGTGCTGGATCTCCTGAAGGGCGTCGGCGTTGTTGTATACTTTAACGACGTTATCCTGGTCGATGCGGTATATGGTGCCGTTGGCGCCTCTTCCGATCTCCTCGCAGCCCTCAACGGATACGACCCTGTAGGCCTTCTCTATGTTTATCATCTGGGTGAAGCCGGTCATATCGAATATCTCGTACACCTCGGGATTTACGCCGGTGATCTTCATGTTTTCCTGCATCTTCCTGAGATGCAGGATGATCCGGAGCCCCGCACTGGAGATGTATTCGAGGTTTTCCGCATCGATCTCCAGGGGCATGCCGGATTCGTCTCCCATAAGCTCCGTTATGGCAGACTCCACCTCTTTTGCATTATTCGAATCCACACGTCCCGTAAGATGTATCAGTACCCGGTTGTCCTTTATACCTCCGCTGACCTGGTCCATATCTGATTCCTTTCCGTTGTTATGTAATGAGAATGGTCCCGATTGCAGCCGGTATTATTCGATGGTAAGTATGTCCGAGAATCCGGTCACTTCGAAGATCTCCATGATAACTTCGGGAACTTCCTTAACGACCATGGTGCCTTCTTTTCTGTTCATGGCTTTCTGAGTAGCCAGAAGTACCCTGAGTCCGGCAGAGGAAATGTATTCCAGTTCCTTAAGGTCCAGCGTTATATCGGTGATGTCCTCGATGACATCGCTGATCTCCTTCTCAAGCTCGGGAGCCGTAGTGGTATCGAGACGTCCCTTAAGCTCAATGTTCATTTTTCCTTCTTCTGCTGTTTTAATGATCTCCATCTGTTCTTCCTTTCTGTTATTTGCATGTTACCTTTAAATATCTCCTGCGGCAGCTTCACCTGCCGCGTTTACACTTTGTATGTATCCGTATCTTTTACGGAAATGCCATATGCAGAAAACGGTGACACATATGGCCGCAGCTTCTGCAGCCGCTGCTGCCGACCATACACCGTCAAGGCCAATGATCTCCGGCAGGACCATTATGGCGATCAATTCAAATGCAAACACCCTCAGCACAGATATGACCGCCGAAACGAGACCGTTGTTCAGAGCTGTAAAAAGAGCCGATCCGAACACGTTGAACCCTAGGAACAGGTATGATATCGAGTATATCCTTATAGCCCTTATCGTAAGCTCCAAAAGCTCTTCGTCATATCCCGCGAATATAGCCGCCATGGGTCCCGACAGCAGTTCGGCCGATGCGGTCATAAATAACGCAGCGGCAAGGATAAGCATCATGCTTTTTCTGAAGACACCCGCCAGCTCCTTTTTATTTTCCGCACCGTAATTATATCCTATCAGCGGCGAAACTCCCATGGCATATCCGAAGTATACTCCGCAAAAAACAAATCCCGTATACATGATGATGCCGTAGGCAGATACACCTTTCTCCCCTGCCAGTCTCATCAGCTGATAATTGTACATCATATTGATGAACGAGAATGCTATATTGCTTAAAAACTCCGATGCGCCGTTTGTCACCGCTTTTATAAGCATTTTAAAATATGGTTTTGTCCTTCCCAGATGCAGCAGCGAAGAGTTCTTCGAGAAAAAATATATGAGGGGTATCCCTCCGCCCACATATTCGCTGACAGCGGTAGCCGCAGCCGCGCTGCCCACTCCCATGCCGAGCACACCCATAAAAAGCCAGTCCAGCACCATGTTCGTGACACCGGCCGCGATCGTGACATACAGTCCCATCTTAGGCCTTTCGGCGGTTATCATGAGGGACTGGAAGGCGCTCTGCAGCATAAACATCGTAAGGCTTATCATGCTTATCCTGGTGTAGATAACGCAGTAGGGCACCATCTCCTCTGTTGCACCCAATGCTCTTGCCACAGGCTCCGCGGCAACTGCGCCGGCTATGCTGAACACCACTCCTATCGCTATAAGCGTATATACTATAAGCGAGAATACCTCGTTTGCCTTTTCCCTGTCTCCCATGCCGAGGATCATGGATACCAGCGCGCTTCCGCCCGCTCCGAACATGAAACCCACGGCTGCAAGCATCATTATAAACGGAAGTATGAGGTTCAGGGATGCAAATGGCGTCTCACCGGCATAATTCGATACGAAAAAGCCGTCTACTACTCCGTATATCGATGTAAAGATCATCATCGCAATGGAAGGCAACGTAAATCTGATAAGCCTTCCGTATGTGAAATGATCCGACAGCTTTATCCTTTTCCCTGCTTCATTCCCGTTTCCCATAACATTACAATTATAGTCTATTTTCCGGAAAATATAAACAGGAGACGGATTTTTCCGTCTCCTGCATTTTATTATATCTTCCGAACCTGCATCAGGGCGTCTTTCAGTTCATCAGATCGATATCCAGGCCCATAAACTCGGAAATGATGGAAAGGTATCCCTCGTAGTTCTGAACCATAAGGTCAATGGTGGCATATTCCTTCGCCTGATGCGCGCTGAAGGGCTCCGGTCCCGAATAGAGCATGGTGGGTATATTGTTCTCTGCACAGGTGATGCCGCCGTCGGTGCCGCCTACGGAATAGGTAAGCATGGGATCCTGACCCACTGCCTTGAGGGCCTTTATCGTGCGCTGTACCCATTCGGAGGATTCGTCCGTCTGCCAGCTGGGATGATACTTGGGCACCTTCTCAACGTAGCCGGTCCACGCCGTAACATCATAATATCTGGGCTCTACAGTGGCTTTGAAATCGGGATCGTTCTCCCTGATCCTGTCGAAGAGATCCGTGAATTCCTTTAACAGATCATCAAGCGTCTGTCCGGGTGCATAACGCCTGTCAACGCAGATCTCGCACTCGTCGGGTACGCATGACAGGGTCCCGCCGGGCCTTACGATACAGTTGGTGATGGTGATGGGCGTAACTCCGGTCTTGTCCGCTCTCAGATCAAAGCCTTCTCTTTTGAAGATAGCGTCCATGACTGGCACCATCTTTTCAAGGGCATTGATGCCGGCTTCGGGAGTCGATGAATGGGCAACCTTGCCGTAGGTCTTTACCGCAAGCTCCACCTTGCCGCGCTGGCCCGTACAAAGGGTGTTCATCGAAGGTTCTCCGATGAAGACAAGGTCGGGCATCCTGATATCGTGCTGGGGCATCGTATCCCTGAAATAATACCTCATGCCGAACATCTCTGCAGGCTCCTCGAGAACAACGCCGCAGAAAACGAGGTCGCCGGAGAGCTTCTTCCCTGTTTTCCTTACAGCATCAACAACGGCCTTGTATGCATATATCTGGGCACAGAGGCCGCCCTTCATATCACAGATGCCGCGGCCGATGATCTTTCCGTCCTCTTCAACGGCCTCAAAAGGCTTGTATTCTCCCCATGCCTCGAGATTTCCGGGAGGAACAACGTCCATATGGCCCGTAATAAGAAGATTGGGACCTGTGCCCTCACCCTTTAATACCGATACAACGTTGCCTGCCCCGTCGATGAATGTCTCATCGGCGCCGATATCCTTTAATTCATCATAGATCCTTTCAGCGACTTCCTTCTCCTCGCCGGGCTGGGAATCGATGGAAACGATCTCCTTGAGGAATTCAACAAATTCCTTCCTCGTATCCTGAACCTTTTTAAGCATAATTCTGCCTCCTTCATAAATGCTGTTTCTATTGTATCATAAAACGGTAAAGCCGGCACCACATACGGGCGCCGGCCTTAAAGTCAGTTTTCTATTCAGTTGAACGTCTCGGGATCCAACCCGTAGAACTCGGTTATTATCGAAAGATATCCTTCATAGTTCTTCACCATAAGATCCACCGTTGCATACTCTTTGGGCTTATGCGCAGTGTCGGGTTCAGGCCCTGAATACAGCATTGTAGGTATGCCGTTCTCTGCAGCAGTGATACCTCCGTCGGTACCTGCAGGCGCATAAGTAAATTCCCCGGTCTGTCCGACAGCCTTGAGTGCCTTAACTGTCCTCTGTACCCATTCGGAATCCTCGTCCGTCTGCCACCCGGGATGATACTTGGGAACTCTCTCCGTGTATCCCGTCCACGCGGTAACATCGTAATACCTGGGCTCCACGGTGGCTTTGAATTCAGGATCCTTTTCCTTAAGTCTGTCAAACAGATCCGTAAACTCCTTCAAAAGCTCATCTATGGTCTGGTCGGGGGAATAACGCCTGTCAACGCAGATCTCACACTCGTCGGGAACGCAGGATAATGTCCCGCCGGGCCTTACGATGCAGTTAGTGATCGTGATGGGAGTAATTGTCCCGAGCTTGTCGGTTTTACACACAAAGCCTTCTCTTTTGAATATGGCATCCATTACGGGGACCATCTTTTCCAGAGCGTTGATGCCGGCCTGAGGCGTGGATGAATGCGCAACCTTGCCGTAGGTCTTTACCACCAGCTCCACCTTGCCTCTCTGACCCGTTACCAGGGTGTTCGTTGACGGTTCGCCGATAAATACAAGATCAGGCTTTTTGATATTGTGCTGAGGCATCGTATCCCTGAACAGATATCTCATTCCAAACATTTCCGCGGGCTCTTCCAGAACTACGCCGCAGAATACCAGGTCTCCGGAGAATCTCCTTCCGGACTTTCTTACAGCTTCCACCGCTGCCTTGTAGGCATAGATCTGGGCGCAAAGGCCGCCCTTCATATCGCATACGCCGCGGCCGTACATCTTGCCGTCAACAATAACGGGCTCAAAGGGCTTGTATTCACCCCAGGCTTCGATAATGCCTGTAGGAACTACATCCATATGGCCTGTAAACAGCAGGTTGGGGCCTTCGCCATCACCGCGAAGAACAGAGACAACATTGCCCGCGCCGTCGATGAAGGTCTCATCGGCTCCAATACCCGTAAGCTCTGCACAGATCCTTTCAGCCACGTTCTTTTCCTCGCCGGGCTGTGAATCTATGGATACTATCTCTTTGATAAAATCTATATATCCTTCTTTTGTATTTTCTACCTTTTTAAGCATAAAAAACCTCCTGCCGGTACTGTGATACCGGCAGGAGTCACAGTTTAAATGACCGGCTTAAAAAATATGATATTCATCTCTCTTTGAGCGCATGCGCTCTCCGATGGTGGATGTTACCTCGTTCTCGATACGCTTTGATGCTTCGATCGTGTCGTGGGTAACTCCGCTGTGTACATAGTCGTTGCCGGCATCATCGCAGCAATCGTCGCTTAATGCCTTTTTCGGTTTGGGTGATGTATCCACCTTCGTGGAATCGCCGATACCCATAGCCTCACCGGCCACCCCCAGCGAACTGATTATAGATGCAAGGTCCGTAGGCATGAAGATCTTCGTTGCACGGCCGTCGGCCACATCCTTCATGGCCTTGATGCCGTTCCATCTGAGCACGTTGCCGTCGATACCGGACTCTTTCAGCCTGGTGATACCTTCAGCCTCTGCCGTATATACCATCTGAATGCTCTTAGCGCGGCCTTCTGCCAGTGCGATCTGAGCATCTCTCTCAGCCTCTGCGGCAAGGATCTTTGCCTTCTTATCGCCTTCTGCACGGGATACTACAGCTTCCTGATGAGCCTGTGCCTCAAGCACTGTCTGACGACGCTCACGCTCAGCTCTCATCTGCTTGGTCATAACTTCCTCGATCTCCCTCGGAGGCTGAATATTCTTCAGCTCAACACGGGTGACCTTGATGCCCCAGGGATCCGTTGCTTCATCAAGGATGACCTGAAGCTTCTGGTTGATGGAATCCCTCGATGTCAGAAGCTGGTCCAGCTCAAGCTCGCCGACGATGTTTCTGAGTGTCGTCGCCGACAGATTCTGGAGACCTGCGATAGGGCTCTCAACGCCGTATACATAAAGCTTGGGATCAAATACCTTGCAGAATACTACGGAGTCGAGATTTACCGTAACGTTATCCTTTGTGATGACCGGCTGAGGCGGGAAGTCCAGCACCTGTTCCTTTAAGGATACTCGCTGTGCCACCGACTCGATGATGGGTATCTTTACATGAAGGCCCGCTTCCCAGGTTGTTTTATATTTGCCGAGTCTCTCTATAACATAGGCATGTGCCTGGGGAACTACCCTGATGTTTGATACCAGAAGTGCTATAACGATTATTACTATAGGCGCTACAACATACCACATATCTTTTCCCTCCTTAAGTTTTGTTACCATCATTATACTACTTAAGGTGCCGGATAAAAAATACTTTATCCGCGGAAAAGGCATGATGTTTCTGCGCCTGCATGCGGGCTGCCGGACAGTCCTGATGCACCAGGTACGGAAATTTCCTGCCCGGGTATTAGTCCCTATAACCGTTCAGGCAGGAGACATCTCCTGCCTGAACATCATTATCCCACTCTATATTTAATTGTTTAAACTCTCTTATTCAGATCATCTTCTGAAGATGGGCCTGCCCTGAAGAAGATTCAGCCAGTAATCAAGACGTGTGTCATTCCACAGCCACTGAAGCCTTGCGACCTTTCCCGCATACCAGCTGAAGAAGTCGAAATCAACGTTGGAATTAACTTCCTGCTGAAGTGCCCAGTATGACCACTTGATATCGATAACGATCTGATAAAGCTTCATCTTGGCATAGCCGAGCTCGTCGAACTGTCCGCCGTGATAGATCTTATTGATCAGCATATCGCCGGCTTCGCCGAGTGTATGAGCTGCGCCAAGACCGATCTCTGCATAGGGATCATTCATTGATGCATACTCGAAGTCGATGAACTTGATGTCTCCGGTCTCTCTGTTGTACATCCAGTTATTTACCCAAAAATCGTTGTGGCAGGGAGCCATCTTGATGCCGCAGGTCTTCATTGCATCTTCTATGGCTTTAAGAAGATACATCATCCTGTCATGAGCAGGAGGGGTAAAGGTATTCGCCTTAGCTCTCTCGATCATATCCCATGCCTGATCAAAGAGTGTTGACTCTACAGGAAGAACGACACCGCTGTTATGATACTTGGAGATCTTTGTAATTACCTGTGTCAGGAGCTCCTCGTTAAGGGCTTCGGAGAAGGTAACGGGTGAATAGCCTTCAAGCCACTCGAATACTTCAACACCCGTATCGGGGAAATAATAGAAATCCTTAGGGCCTGCGCCTGTCTCATCAGCTGCCTTGTTTGCCAGATGGCAGCACTCACGGTCGATAAAATCCGTGCCGTCTCCGGGGATCTTAAGGAAGAAGTCCTGTCCGTCTACTGTTACCTTGAAGTTGGGATTTGTGATGCCGCCTGCAACGGGCTCATAGCTGATCTCTTTGCCTTTCCAGTCGTCGATCCTTGCAATAGCTTCATCAATAGTAGTTTTAACAACACTGCTCATAATGGTCTCCTTTTTTAGAACTTATTTTTGATTTCGCCTTTAAGTTAGGTAAAAAATAACACCCCGGAAACCGGAGTGTCTATTATCTCAATGTTTGATTTTTCTTATGATTAGTTAAACATTTTGGGAAGTAGTTATATTAAAGTTCCGTAAAAGCGAAGACACACGGAACTAAACTGTATCTTCAGTGCCATAAAAGTGCTACTTCCCTGTGAAGAATAAGAAAGCTGTTTTAAACGTAAGAATTAAACTGCAGTCCTTTCCGGTCTGTTCTGCTGAATATCCGGCCAACACAAAAGGCATCCTGCGGATAACCGCAGGATGCCCTGTTTATAACCGATTCAATTAATGATCAGTTAAAGATCCAATTACATAAGTCCAGCTGCCTTGAAGATAACTGCAAGGATGATGGTCATGATACCAGCGAATCCCTGTACAGGAACAGCTGCTGCATGTCTCTGGAAGAACTTCTGTGTAAGAGCCCAGTGGATAATAGCGGGACCTACAAACTCAAGAACGATTGCCAGAGGGATGAGGATCTTGAGATCGCCGCCGAGAGCGCCGATCATAGCACCAGTCATAAGTACGCCTTCAAATGTGAATGCATAGCCATCTTTCTGATACTTGGGACCCCAGATGATCATACCAACTGAGGTAGCGAAGATGAAGAGGAAGATGAATTCAGGAATAAGAGCGCCGCATGCGCTGTTAGCGGGATTGATGATCGTTGAAACGATAACACCGATGATAGCGCCGAGACCTGAAATGTTAGCACCCCAGAAGTAAAGCTCGGAAACGTCGCCACCGAATGCTCTTCTGAAGGTAAGATGCCAGGCTTCGTTGTGAACCTTGTCGATCTCGGGATCGTAAGGAGCAATGTTTGCGATGGGAGCGGGATCGTCCATATCCTCGTTCATCCAAGGCAGCTTCCTGTAGATCTCTGTTGCGATAACAGATGCGATCGCCATACCAGGTCCAATTGCTGCGAATAAAGGCCATCCCATGGGAACTGCCATATATTCGATAAGAAGCCATACTAAAATAACGGGTAACAGAACACCAAAGATGATACCTGTTGCAGCTTTCTTGATGTTGGGCTTGCCAAACATAAGGATAGCCATAGGCAGACAGGAAACCATAGGTGTGAAGGTGGGAACGAATGTTCCGCCGATGTTGATCAGATGTCTCCAGATGTAGTTGGAAAGGATAAGGGCGATGAACTGTGAGCATGCAAGCCAATACCACTTGTAGCCTGATCCGCCTGTACCTGTTCCTTTAAGAGGAGAGCCGATCTTCTCAAGGTAAGCAGCAAGGAAACCACCTGCTACTGTGAAGATAGCAGCGATGAAGTCTGTAAAGAAAGGACCTTCACCAAAATCTGTGAATGAATACACAAGATTTGCTACGATGTTGCCTGCATCTTCTGATGCTACGAAGTTCTTACCGAAGCATGCAAGATCAAGTGTGGGCATTGCGCCGCCGCTTGCTACTACCTGGGTAAGGAACCAGTACAGCATTGTTGCGATAAAGATCGAAAACAGTGCAGGCATGATGAACTTGGTTCTCTTTTCCATAATTTTCCTCCTTCTGACGCCGGTATATTTTCTCATTATAACGGCATCTTATATGGTTATTAATCTAGCATTGCCTCTATGTACCGTCTATTCCACACGTTTATAGTTTTTTATCTAAATATAGAAAAGTTAATGTATTGAAATACTTAATTCATACCGCACATATAAACTAAAAATGCAGTTTAAAGCGTAGATCCCACGGCTGCGGAGGCTTATGTCCGATAAGCATACAAAATCCGCACCGTTAATGTTTATTCCTGTTTTTCCAAACGCTATATTATAGAAATACGGCATGCAGGCACAAATAATACTGCGAAGCATATGAAACGGAAGCATGATCCTGTATGTATACTTTTTGGAGGGTATATGGAGCTTTCAAAATATGAAATACACAAAATAAACGATATTGTGTATTACGTTTATTCAATCGGCGATATCGATGAAATGTGGTCAAAGACTATGGAAATGACCGGAGCAGTCGTGCCGTATGACGGAATATCGTATATTACGGAAAATGCAGGAGACGGCAGCATCACTTCCGTATTCAGATGCCGGAAAGATGACAGCGGACCCGGATCGATATCAGAAACTATCCCTAGTGATGATCACAGAAAGTGGATAATGGATCATCCTCAGAATATGATATGCAGACTGAGTGAATTGTTTTCCGGTGAACAGATCGATGACATTCAGAAGGGGCAGAGGATCACTGATGAGATAGGCTTTAATCATCAGATAATCATGACGTTTTCCGATGACGGCGGGATGAGTAGGGCGGTAATACTTCACAGGAGCAGGGAAAACGGAGAGTTCACGGATAAGGAACTGTTTATAACAAAGCTGCTCTATGTTCATTATGGATCACGGCTTCGCGGAAAAACGTCAGGCACTGTCAATGATGCGGGTGTAAAGGACAGGATGTTCAACGAGAATATCGAGAAATTCTGTTCCGTTTACGGACTTTCCGGACGCGAGAAAGATGTGCTGATCCGCATGGCTGAGAACATGCAGACCAATGAAATATGCGAGAGTCTGTCGATATCCATAAGCACACTCAGAAAGCATATAGACAAAATATACAGAAAACTGAGTGTTTCCAGCAGAATAGAACTGAACAAGCTGCTGATCAATAATAACTGTTTCGATATAAAAGATGTCTAAAACTTAATTGTCCTGTTAGTAAACCGGGAGCAGTGCATTTTGGCGCTGCTCCCGTATTGTATTCATGATCTATTGTGCAAATTCACACGGACCGTGGAGCACCATTCCCGTAAGCCTGGGAACGCTGAACCTCTCCGCAAAGTATTCGCATTTGCAGAGGAAGATGAAATAACAGTTCAGGTCTTCGTATTCCAGGGTCTCGAAATTGCCCATGCCCTTCGAAATTATGAAGTCGGCGCTTTTTATGTATCCGAGAGCCTCTTCGGATATCAGTGCCAGGGAAGTGCCGCCGACACCGCTGCCGCTTCCTATCACGTTGATGATGTCAGTAAGCCCTGCCTGCTCTGCATCGGCCATCACCGCATCGTTGACGATGGGGGCACCGCGGACGATCATCGTGATCTGAAGCTGCGGATTCATCTTCAATATTTCCTTTATAAAAAGCTTGTCAAAGACGATCTCACCGCAGTTGTCCGTAAGATAGACCATCTGCCTGCCGGAAAGGACATCATTCCTCATTTCCTCCAGGACGACGGGATCGACGGGAAGAAGGTGGGACTCTGCTATGGACTTTTCCAGCACATCGTCTTCCACCGTTTCCAGGGCTATGAAATCGATGTAATTGCCGGTCATGGAAAAACGCAGGGCGGCTCCGAAAGGATCCTCCGAGGAGTTTATGATCTCCGTTATCTCGTTTTCCTTTGCAATGATAAGATCGTTGTAATATCTGTTGATATCGGTAAAGTCTTTAGTGGGTCCGATCAGCTCCCTGTAAAGGTCGTCGATGTGCAGGGCAGAGACGCAGGTGCTTTCCCTGGTGGTGGAATCCTCCACGATCTTTCTGATGCCGTCCCTGAAGGCGGCGGTGATCTCCGGAGCGGTGCCTTCGGGTATAGATGCCATTGCCTTTCTCTGAACGCAGGCGGCGCATTTGGGCTTCTGTATCACGAGGGAGCCTTTTTCATCTATTATATCCATGTTCATATGCATGTATTCCTTCTTGAATGTTATAATGTTAAACTGTATACAGCATAATGTATCCGGCCGTGTTTTACAAGTTTTCCGAAAGACCGGGCACATATGTGTATATTCATTAAATGAC
>JAFRYJ010000230.1 GCA_017437705.1 Lachnospiraceae bacterium | reverse complement strand
GCCTAAGAGAGTAACAAGGACTATTTTGTCCGATACACTTTATCCCTCTCACGAAGCGATCGATTTTTATCACCACTATGAGGAAGACATTGCTCTGTTCGCAGAGATGGGGTTCAAGTGCTTCCGCACTTCCATCAACTGGACGCGTATCTTTCCTACGGGCATGGAAGAGAAGCCAAACGAGAAGGGGCTTGAGTTCTACGACAAGGTCTTCGACTGCTGCAAAAAGCATGGCATTGAGCCGCTTGTCACGATCTCTCATTATGAGCTTCCTTTTGCGCTGGTTGAGAAGTACAACGGCTGGGAAGGCCGTGAGCTGATCGAGTATTTTGAGAGATACTGCCGAGTGATCTTTGAAAGATATCAGGGCAAGGTCAGATACTGGCTCACATTCAATGAGATCAATGCCGGAACGATGCCGATGGGCACGATCCTGTCTACTGGTACATTCAGGGGATATGAGGGGCCGATCACAGAAGTGCCGGACAAGCCGCAGGAGAGATATC
Source organism: Lachnospiraceae bacterium (assembly GCA_017437705.1). The sequence continues at coordinate 1,203 of JAFRYJ010000230.1, read as the reverse complement.
AGGCGATGCATCACCAGTTCCTGGCCAGTGCAAAGGTCGTTAAATATGCGCACGAGCACTATCCGGAGTACAAGATTGGCAATATGATCTGCTTCATCTTATCTTATCCGCTGACATGCAATCCTGACGATATCGTGCGCAACCAGGAACAGATGAGAGAGACGAACTGGTACTGCTCGGATGTGATGGTTCGCGGCGAGTATCCCGCTTACTCAAAACGCCTTTGGGAGAAAAAGGGAGTCACCATCAAAATGGAAGATGGAGATGCTGATATCCTTCGTGAAGGTACGGTAGACTTTTACACATTCAGTTATTACATGTCCAACTGCATCACGGTGGATCCCAATGCGGAAGCTACAGAAGGAAACATCGGAGCAGGGTTTAAGAATCCTTATCTGGAAGCATCCGACTGGGGCTGGCAGATCGATCCCAAGGGACTTCGGTATGCTCTTAATGAGATCTATGACCGCTATCGCATCCCGTTGATGGTTGTGGAAAACGGACTGGGCGCGTATGATGAAAAGGACGAAGATGGAATGGTACATGACAGCTATCGCATCGACTATCTTCGCAAGCACATCGAGCAGATGAAAGAGGCTATCAAGGACGGCGTAGATCTTATGGGTTACACGCCCTGGGGCTGCATCGATCTTGTATCCGCTTCTACCGGCGAAATGGCCAAGAGATACGGTTTCATCTATGTAAACAAGTTTGATGACGGAACAGGTGATCTGAGCCGCGAGCGCAAGGAATCTTTCTTCTGGTATAAGAAGGTGATCAGCAGCAACGGAGAAGATATGGCATAAAGAAAAGGAGGCAACATGAGCACCTTGTCATTTTCTAATTGGTGAACCGGTCGCTGTTGTAAAAATTCTTGAACTGGGCGGGCGTGCAACCCACAATCTTTATGAATGAAGTATATAAGTAGGAAAGGTTCGAAAAACCGCACAAGGCGGCTATTTCGTCAATCCTGTTTTCCTCGTGGATCAGTCGCCTCTGGGCCTCCCCAATCCGGCAGCTGACAATATAGTTGTTGATCGTAAAGGAAGTGTATTTTCGGAACTGCCGGGCAAGGTAGTACTCGCTCAGGTGGAATTGTTCAGCGATGAAAGCAAGGGACAGATTCTCCGCGTAATGGTCATCGATGAAAGCCCGGACCCGGTGCATCATCTCGCTGTCTTTTCCGGAAGGGCGTGCCTGCAG
>JAFRYJ010000229.1 GCA_017437705.1 Lachnospiraceae bacterium | reverse complement strand
ATCCCCTGCCGGCAGCGAAGAAGGTCGCTGTAGTAGGCGGCGGAAACGTTGCTATGGACGCCTGCAGGGCAGCAGTTCGTGCAGGCGCTCAGAAGGTATACGTTGTATACAGAAGAAGCCTGGCAGAGATGCCCGCAGATCCCGCAGAGCTTAAGGAAGCAGAGGATGAGGGAGTTGAATTCCTTTATCTTACGAATCCCGTTGAGATCAAGGGCAAGAACAAGGTAACAGGCCTCGACTGCGTAAAGATGGAGCTTGGCGCTCCCGACGAGTCAGGCAGAAGGAGACCTATTCCCATCGAAGGTTCCAACTTCACGCTGAAGGTAGATCAGTGCATCATGGCCATAGGAACGAAGGCCGACAAGGATGTAAATACCGCCATCGCTGATGTTGATACAGACAGATGGGGCTGCATCGTAGCTGACGACGCCCAGGCAACGACCAGGAAGGGCGTTTTCGCCGGCGGCGATACCGTTACCGGACCCAAGACCGTTATCGCGGCCATGGGAGCAGGCAAGAAGGCAGCTGCAGCCATTGATGAATTCTTAAGCTGATATAAGCAGTATATGGAGATTTAAGAAGATCCCGCCGGGATGACCGGCGGGTTCTTTTTTTGCCGCTGCAGTGGCGGGGTGAGTTGAAAGTATTACCATGAATATTTATAATATCGATATAAACCCTGTGCTTTAAGAAAGGATGAGGATGATGTTAAAGAAAAGATTTTCAACTATTGCACTTGTTCTGTGTGTTTCCATGCTTCTTGCAGCCTGCGGAGGCGGAAGTTCGGACGATGGCGGCGGCCAGAGCGACACGTCAAAGCAGACCGAGGCGGCGGCAGAATACACCGGCGACAAGTATACAGACAACGGCAGCGAGTTCGCGATAAAGACTGCGGACCTGCCGGAGGGATATACACCGATCCCCTTCGATCAGTTTAAGGAAGGCTTCAAAGCATTAAGAGATGATGATGACGCAGAGATGACTTACGCAGATGTGGCGAAAGCCTTCGGCGACGACGGCATCAGGATGGATGGTATCAAGTATGAGGGTTACGCATATTACGGATGGTATTCTGATCAGGAATACGTGGACGGCGTCAACACCCATATACTGGTCACCTTTAAAGACAACGGCGGTGAGCTTACATATTATGCATATTCAGCTGAAGGCATCACCGGTGAAGACGTACAGTGATCTGGTCTGCTGTGTCATTTGACTTAAGCAGGTTCGGGGATGAACAAGGCCATACGCATACCGCGCGGCGGGAAAGAACTGCCGCGCGGTATTTTTATGGCGTAAAAGACAGCAGATATAATGACTTGTCGCCTGAATTGTATATTTTTAATGCATGAACGGCAATTAATATCATAATAAACGACTAATTATATCATGGACTGTTTATCTGCAAGTGATAATATATCATTTACCTTGATAAATTATAGCAGCGGAGGAACTTATAATGGATCACAGCAAGTATACAAAACAGTATTTTACACCTATTGCCCCTACCTACGACTGGGTAACAAAGGATGAGCCTGACCATGCACCTATCTGGTGTTCGGTAGACCTGCGCGACGGGAATCAGGCCCTGATCGAGCCCATGTCCCTGGAAGAGAAGATAGAGATGTTTCAATATCTGACAGATATAGGCTTTAAAGAAATAGAAGTGGGCTTTCCCGCCGCTTCGGAGACAGAATACGAATTCATGAGAGCGCTCATCGACAGGGATATGATCCCCGATGATGTTACGGTACAGGTGCTTACCCAGGCCAGGGAGCACATCATCAGGAAGACCTTTGAAGCCGTAAAGGGAGCGCCCAAGGCGATAATCCATCTTTACAATTCCACATCCGTGGCCCAGAGGGAGCAGGTGTTCAAGAAGAATAAAGATGAGATCAAGCAGCTGGCGGTGGACGGTGCGAAGCTCCTTAAGGAGCTGGCCGAGAGCACCGAAGGCAATTTCGCTTTCGAGTACAGCCCGGAAAGCTTCCACGGAACGGAAGTGGAGTATGCCCTTGAGGTCTGCAACGCAGTCCTTCAGGTATGGGAGCCCAGGGAAGGCTTTGAGCCCATTATAAATATCCCGGCCACCGTTGAGACAGCGCTTCCTCACATGTTCGCCACCCAGATAGAGTACATGAGCAAGAACCTTTACAACAGGGAGCATGTTATCCTTAGTGTGCATCCTCACAACGACAGGGGCTGCGGCGTTGCCGATGCAGAGCTGGCGCAGCTGGCCGGAGCCGACAGGGTAGAAGGCACGCTTTTCGGAAACGGAGAGAGGACGGGCAACTGCGACATCGTTACCCTTGCTATGAACATGTATGCCCACGGCATCGATCCAGAGCTTGATTTCTCGAGGATGACAGACATCATAAATATGTACGAGCGTGTTACCGGCATGCAGGTATCGCCGAGACAGCCTTATGCGGGCGAGCTGGTGTTTACGGCATTCTCCGGATCGCATCAGGATGCTATCGCAAAGGGTATGTCGATAAGGGATGCAGACCCCGAAGCCAAGTGGACGGTGCCTTATCTTCCCATCGATCCCATTGATGTCGGCAGGACATACGATTCCGACGTTATCCGTATCAACAGCCAGTCCGGAAAGGGCGGCGTAAACTACATCCTGGAGAAGAATTTCGGAATCTCGCTTCCTAAGGATATGCGCGAGGAGTTCGGTTACAGGGTAAAGCATGTTTCCGACGAGCAGCATAAGGAGCTGTCGCCTCAGTGGATCTATCAGATCCTAGAGGAGGATTACATCGATTATTCACCGTATTTCACCATTCCCGAGGTTCACTATCAGCAGAAGGACGGCATCATGTCGAAGGTGACTATCGAGCACAACGGCAGGAGCCAGCTGGTTGAGGCCGCCGGCAACGGACGTCTCGACTCCGTAAGCAACGCCATCAAGCAGTACTTCGGCGTCAGCTACGAGCTTACGACATACGAGGAAAAGGCTATGACTCAGGGCTCGTCATCGAAGGCTATCGCATATGTGGGCATAACCTTCAAGGGCGAGAGATTCTGGGGCATAGGAATAGACGAGGATATCATAAGGGCGTCGATCCGTGCCCTTGCAGTCGCGGTCAACAAGCTTCCCGTGATGGGAGCCAGCGAGAAGGATAAGGACGAGCGTATAAACAAGATGCTCAACTACATCCAGAATAATTACCAGACCGTTACGCTGAAGAGCATGGCAGAAAAGTTCTATCTTTCAACGCCTTATCTTTCCAAGTATAT
>JAFRYJ010000228.1 GCA_017437705.1 Lachnospiraceae bacterium | reverse complement strand
TCACCACGGTGAGCATGATGCGGACGAGGTATTCACAAGCTGGGGCGAGGAGACCGTCAGGAAGTATACCAGGGAAGAGATCGAAAAGATCCTTGCGGAACTGGACAGCTCCGATGAATACGGTACGATCCTCCGCGCCAAGGGCATGGTGGAGACGCCCGACGGCACATGGATCGACTTCGATATGGTTCCCGGTCAGACGGAGATCAGGGAAGGCGGTGCCGAGACCACAGGCAAGCTCTGCGTTATCGGCGGCATAAACATCAAGGAAGACAAGCTCGAAGAACTCTTCGGATTAAGATAAGCAGGTGACATAATGGATGAAAACGAGATCAGGGTCCCGGTCTTCTTTATAAACGGATTCCTGGAGAGCGGAAAGACCTCGTTCCTTAAGGATACGATAGCTCAGGATTATTTTAAGATCGACGAGAAGACTGTGCTCATCCTTTGCGAGGAGGGCGAGGTCGAATACGAAGAAAAAGAGCTGAAAAAGAATAATATCCAGGTCATCAAGATCGATGAGGAGGAAGACTTCACCCACGAGGCCATGTGCAGGATCGACGCCAGGTATGAGCCTGCCAGGGTCATCATCGAATGGAACGGCATGTGGCCTGTAAGGAATTTCGAGCAGATCGAAATGCCGAAGGGCTGGGGCATCATCCAGCAGATAACCTGTGTTGATGCTTCGACCCTGGGTCCTTACCTTGTGAACCTGAAGCAGCTGTTCTCCGATATGGTAAGAAATTCCGACATGGTATATTTCAACAGGTGTACGGAGGATCTGCCGCTGGCGTCTTACAGAAGGTCCGTGAAGGTCATCAACCAGGCGGCCGATGCGATCTTCGAAGACGTCGACGGCAACGAGTGCAACATATTCAAGGAGCAGCTTCCCTTCGACATCAATGCGGAGGTTATAGAGATCGCACCTGAGGATTACGGCATCTGGTATGTGGACGCCCTTGACGATCCGAAGAAATACGTAGGCAAAAAGGTGCGTTTCACGGCACTGGTCATCAAATCCCGGAAGCCGAAGGCGCCGTACTTCGTGCCCTGCCGTATGGCCATGACCTGCTGCGCCGCGGACATGCAGCTGATTGGCTTTGTGTGCAGCTACAGCAAGGCCCCCACACTCAAAGAGGGCGACTGGATCGACATCACTGCGAAGGTGGGCTACGGCTTTTCCAAGGTATACAGGGGCAAGGGCATCATCCTGGAGCCTGTTTCCATAGAGAGTACGAAGGGCCTGGACGAGCCCTATGTGTATTTCAATTAAGGAACGCTTATGAGACGGTTATCGAGATATATCACACCGGCAAATACGATATTCATCATCGCCAATATCGTCGTTTTCATTTATCTCGAGATGAAGGGCGATACGAACGACGCCACGTTCATGCTGGAGCACGGTGCGGAGTACTGGCCGGCTATTGAGTATAATCAGGAATACTGGAGACTTCTTACTGCGGCCTTTCTCCATTTCGGCGCGGCCCATCTGATAAACAACATGATCGTGCTGGCGTTTCTGGGTGATAATCTCGAGAGAGCCCTGGGGACTGTAAAATATATCATTTTTTACACCCTGGGCGCCATGGGGTCGAACCTGTGCTCATTCCTCATAGAAAGGGCGAATAATTCCAATACCATATCCGCCGGTGCTTCGGGCGCCATATTTGCCGTGGTCGGGGGCATGCTTTACATCCTGATCGTCAACAGGGGGCATCTGGAGGATCTGAACCAGCGGAACATCATCCTGTTTATCGCTTTTTCCCTGTATATGGGATTCACTACAACAGGCATAAACAACATAGCCCATATATCCGGTCTGGCCATAGGATTCGTGCTGGCGGCCATCATGTACAGGCGCCGCCGGAAACAAAAACG
>JAFRYJ010000227.1 GCA_017437705.1 Lachnospiraceae bacterium | reverse complement strand
CCTGGACGCCCCGTATACTAAAAGCTTTTCCCTGTCCCTAAAAGACGACTCCAGCGTTTCCCGGAGAGCCGCTGCCGCCGGCACATTGTGGGCGCCGTCCAGGAATATCCCGGGCAGGACCTCCTCCATGCGCGCCGGCCTTTCCGCCCTGATGATGCCCCGTTTTATCGTGTCATCGTCTATGCCTGCATCGATTGCAAACATGACTGCAAGAGATGCATTTATCCTCTGATAAAGCGCATCTCCCTTAATGCTTATACCGAGTTTATGATAACCGTAAGACAGGAAAAAATCAACCTGTCCGGGAGTACGGGCGGTATCCGTTATCATACCGTTATCAAGTTTTCTGAGGAGCGCACCCCCAACTCTTCCGTTGGAAATAATGACCTCTTCCGCTTCTCCCCCGGCATAATAATAGCAGGGTACTCCCGCCCTCATGATGCCGGCCTTCTGCTCCGCTATCTCTTCAATCGTATCCCCCAGATACTGCATGTGATCCATGCCAATAGAGGTAATAACGGCCGCTTCTTTATTCTCCAGGATATTGGTGGCATCATTGAGGCCGCCCATTCCGGCTTCGATAACGGCGATGTCCACGGCTTTGTCCCTGAAATACAGCACCGCCGCCAGCAGCATGTACTCGAAAAACGTGGGCTGTGAGACGCCGCTTTTCAGAACGGCCTCGTCTATTTTCCCGGAAAGAGCGGAAAGCTCGTCATCCGAGATCTGCTCCCCGCAGACCTGTATCCTCTCGTTCATCCTGATAAGGTGGGGAGATGTGAACAGCCCTGTCTTAAGGCCGCTTTCACGCAGGATGCTCTCCAGAAAAGCACAGCAGGACCCCTTTCCGTTGGTGCCGGCCACGTGAATGATCCTGAGCTCCTTCTGCGGGTCACCAAGCATTCTTAAAAGTTCGCGCGTTTCGGAAAGCGGATTCTTTTTCGCCTTTCCCGTCTTCTCCAGTATTGATTCCTGTATGGTCCTGTTATTCAATGTCATACGATCTCCCCCGGCTCTGCGCTGCCTCATAAAAAGCAGCGTTCACTCCACACTCATGATACCACACAGTGCGCCTTTGTGACTGTCCCAGTTATTAAGGATTTTAATGCAATCTTAATGTCTCCGCATCATGCCTTAACGCTGTCTTTGTGACGAACGCAATATTATACAGATAAGCTTAATGCATCGGAGGTCAAAAATGAAATCGGTATTGCTTATAGGTCTTAACCGTTTCGGATCACTGCTCGCAAAGGAGCTGTGCAGTCAGGGACATCAGATCATGGCTGTGGACAAAAATGAAACCAGGATCAATGATATCCTTCCGTTCGTCACCAGTGCTCGTATCGGCGACAGTACGAATGAGGAATTCTTAAGATCCCTGGGTGTAAGCAATTATGACGTCTGCTTCGTTACGATCTGCGGGGATTTCCAGAGCTCCCTGGAGACCACATCGCTGCTGAAAGAAATGGGAGCACGTCTTGTAGTGTCCCGTGCGGACCGCGAGATCCAGACAAAATTCCTGCTGAGAAACGGCGCGGACGAAGTATTGAATCCCGAAAGCCAGATAGCCGAATGGGCAGCCATACGTTACGCATCCAGCCATATTCTCGATTATATAAAACTCGACGACGATCATGGCATTTTCGAGGTCCCCGTTCCCGGCGACTGGGTCGGAAGGACCGTAGGACAGATAGATATACGAAAAAAATACGGGATAAACATTATGGGTATACGTGAAGACGGGAAAATGATATAAAAACACTGAGATTGATACAATTTAATTATTCCTACAGCCGTTTCGCCGCTTGAGGGGTAAGTTGGCATTTGAGGGGTAAGTTGTG
>JAFRYJ010000226.1 GCA_017437705.1 Lachnospiraceae bacterium | reverse complement strand
TCTGGCGGCAAGATACGTATTAGCGAAAAGCTTTGCCGCTTCCGCCTCTGCAGGGCTCATCAGGAGGAGGGGAGCATCACTGAGAGCACTGCCGAGCATAAGCTCTCCGAACTCCCTCGCATATCTTTCAGCCTCCGGATCCTTCCGTGCTCCGATGATGACCCTGGAGGGATAAAAGCTGTCCTCCAGGCAATGCGCCTCCCTGAGGAATTCCGGGCTGAAAAGGATGCGGTCCGTACCGTATCTCCCGTTCATCCTGTCAGTGAAGCCCACCGGCACCGTGGATCTTATGACGATATACGCCCTGCTCCCGGCTTCCGTTACTTCCTCTATGACCGCTTCCACCGATGATGTATCAAGGCCTCCGGCCTCTTCATCGTAGTCGGTGGGCGTACATATGATAACAATGTCGGCATTCCTGTAAGCTTCTGTTCCGTCTGAAACAACGGTAAGATCCGGCCTTCTGCCCTTCAGGAAGGGCGCCGCCTCCGGAAATCCGGCTGCCGCTTCGGTATTCAGTTTTTTAACCTTTTCGGGATCCGTATCAACGGCGGTCACCCTGTTTTCCCCCGCCAGGAGCAGAGAGACCGAAAGTCCCACGTATCCGGCGCCCGCAACTGCAATGTTCACTGTTTCATATGCTCCCTTGTGATTTATGAATATCTGTCGTACACGTTTATATTCGGTATAATATTTTATCTTATACCTCAAATATAGTCAATGAACGGGGCCGTGCCCGCCGCCGTTTTCATGCTGTTCCTACGCATTTCGCGGGTGCCGCGCTATTGACAAGAATACGTCATAAAATCTATGATTCTTCTTGAATAAATGAACTTCTCAAAACAACGGAGGTATATTATGAAGGTTTTCGGATCGCTCACGGATCTTGTGGGTGGCACACCCCTTTTAAAGCTCAATAACTTCATGAATAACAGGTCTCTTAAGGCCGACATCCTGGTAAAGCTGGAATACCTGAATCCCGCGGGATCGGCCAAGGACAGGATCGCAAAAAAGATGATCGAGACCGCCGAGGCTGCGGGACAGCTTAAGGAAGGCTCCGTCATCATCGAGCCCACCAGCGGCAATACCGGCATCGGCCTGGCAGCCATCGGTACGGCAAGAGGCTACAAAACGATACTTACAATGCCCGACACCATGAGCGTGGAGCGCATAAGCCTGCTTAAGGCATACGGAGCCGAGATCGTACTCACTCCCGGTGCCGAGGGAATGAGCGGCGCCATTAAAAAGGCCGAGGAGCTGGCGGCGGAGATCCCCGGCAGCTTCATCCCCGGACAGTTTGTGAATCCCGCAAACCCTCAGGCCCATTACGAGACCACCGGTCCCGAGATATATAACGATACAGACGGCAAAGTCGACATCTTCATAGCCGGCGTGGGCACCGGAGGCACTCTTACGGGGACCGGCAGATACCTTAAGGAGAAGGATCCCGGCGTTAAGATCGTGGCCGTTGAACCGGCCCGCTCACCTCTTCTGTCCGAAGGCCACGCAGGTCCTCACGGGCTTCAGGGCATCGGCGCAAACTTCGTGCCCGAAATACTGGATACGGAGCTTTACGATCAGGTCATCGCCGTAACGGATGAAGACGCCTACGAGACCGGCAGGGCCCTTGCCAGGGAGGAAGGCGTGCTCTGCGGCATCACTTCCGGTGCTGCGCTTTTTGCCGCATTGAAGCTGGCGGAGCTTCCCGAAAACGAAGGCAAAACGATCGTCGCCCTGCTGCCGGATACCGGAGACCGGTATCTTTCCACGCCCATGTTCAAAGAATGACCCATAGCAGCAAGGAGGAACCATGACATTACAGCAGCTGCACTATGCCATCACCGTAGCCAACGCGGGCTCTCTTAATAAGGCCGCCGAGCTTTTATACGTTTCGCAGCCCTCTCTTTCCGGCGCCATCAAAAAGCTGGAGGCGGAGCTGGGCATCACCATCTTTACAAGGAGCGGCAAGGGCATCGCCCTCACCAACGACGGCTCCGAATTCATCGCCTACGCCCGCCAGCTCTACGAGGAATACGAATCCATCATGGGCAAATACGGCGTGCGGGGCAATCTGAAGAAGAAATTCGGCGTGTCCACCCAGCACTACACCTTCGCGGTAAAGGCCTTCGTGGAGATGGCCAAGCAGTTCAACATGTCCGAATATGAATTCGCCATCCGCGAGACGAAGACCCGCGAGGTCATCAGTGATGTCTCCACCCAAAGGAGCGAGATCGGCATCCTTTATTTCTCTAACTTCAACAGGACGGCCATCCGGAAGATACTGAAGTCCAACGAGCTGGAGTATCACAAACTGATCGACTGCGGGGCCTATGTTTATCTGTGGAAGGGCCATCCCCTGGCGGACAGGCCGTTCATAAGGATGCAGGATCTGGACGATTATCCCTGTCTTTCCTTCGAGCAGGGCGACAATGCGTCGCTCTACTATGCGGAGGAGCTGTACAGCATGCGGGAATACCCCAGGATAATCAAGTGCAACGACAGGGCCACGGTGCTGAATTTCATGGTGGGACTCAACGGATATACGATCTGCTCCGGCATCATCTGCGAGGAGCTGAACGGCTCGGATTATATCGCCGTACCGCTGAAGACCGGCAAGGGCTCGCCCTCCAAGGACGAGATGGAGATCGGGTACATAATCAAAAAAGACCGGCCGCTTTCGCGGACCGGAGAGATGTACATAGAAGAGATACAGAAATACCTGAAGGGGACCGGCAGATGACCGGTCCTTTTAAAATACAGGCAGCTGACGGCTGAATTTACCCTTTTTCACAGGTTTTTTATTATTTTTATATACCAATTGAGGAAATATTCATTATATAATAGTCTTGGTGTAAATTTGTTTTAACCCATTTTTCAGGCGGAAATATCAGTTATTTCCCCGCGCATAAGGCCATGAATGCATTTGATACCATCGTGTCGGAGCTCATGCACGAGGAAAACGGCGGCGTCATGATCGACGAAAGCCTCCGTTTCGATGCGGCCACCATTCAGAAGGTGCCTTTAAGATACCGCATCATTGCCCTGGGCTTCGTCAGAAAAATGACGCTGGAAGAACTCAATCAGAAGCTGGAGGAAAACGGCTGCGCAAAGCTCTACGCCAGGAGCCTGTGGGAAGCCGGTCTTTTCTACGCCTTCCTTAACGGCCTCTCCTACGAGGAGTGGTCGCACCTTCAGGACAAGTGCGAGAACATCAGGAATCTGCCGGAACTGCAGGGCAAATATTTCCGCGATTCAAAGATAACCGTTCAGGATCTGAAGGAGTACGTCACGGAAAATTCCGAGGGTGACGAGCTGTCCCTCTATACAAAGCACCTCACCGTGATGATGGAGAAAAAGATCGCCGAGGCCGCATCGGGCCAGGGCGGATTCGAAGCCTTCCTCACGGAGAACATTAAGGCCTTCAGCCTGGTGCGGGAGAAAACGCGCTACTACTTCTGCAAGTACCTGTATTTCGTCCTGATGACGGGCATCGAAAACTACATAGAAGCCATAGAAGCCGGAGAGACCCCGGAAAACGCCGCCAACCTGCTTACGATGTTCAAGGGCATCACGCCTCTTTCCAGGAAAAAGATGACGGTGCCTGAAATAAGGGAATTCCTCAACGGCTGCGCCATCTCCTGCGGCGAGATATTCGACGATTTCAACTACTTCTACTTCGAATACGTGGATCTGGATTGGGTCAACGTGCTGCTGGAATACTACGGCTCCTTCACGGATATGCCTGACGACGACAGGCAGCGCATGGCAGCGGCATTAAGGCGTCAGGATCCGAAAAAGTACGGCCCCCTTTCCGATGACGAGATCATCGAGAGTAAACAGCAGGAGCTGGAGAGCCGCGAAAAGGAGATCGATTCCGCATATTCGCTGGATGGCAAGGGCAAGGGCTATCAGAGGAACCGGGCCGGGGAAAACACCATAAGGAAGTACATCCGCGGAACGCTGGATATAGACAGGACCACCCTCATCTGCTTCCTTCTCTTCTTCGGAGACAGGGCGGATATCCCCGACGATTTCAGGATAACCGAATCCCGGCTGACGGAGATCCTGCTTTCCTGCGGCTTCCCGGGCCTCCGCATGAACGACGATTTCGACCTCTTCGTAATGGGCTATCTGGATGCGGACGACCCCGTGGAATTCCTGATGCAGGAAGTCACCAACTACGCTCTCGAGGATGAAAACTTTTATTTATACAACGTTTACAGAAACTCCACAAGTTACAATGAGGAATTCAAGAAACTTACAGGCAGGGAATAATGAGTACGGAAGAAAAGAAAACATCACGTCCCCATCAGCTTAAGGAGGGGACACTGTTAAGAGGCAGATACAGGATCGAAAGCGTCGTGGGTGAAGGCGGATTCGGCATCACCTATTTCGGCGTCGATGAGACCCTGGAGCTGGACGTGGCCATTAAGGAATACTTCCCCGGCGGCATCGCAACGAGGCACACGGAGACATCATCCGAGGTGAACTCCTCGTCGCCCGACGACGAAGAGCAGTACTTAAAGGGCAAGCACGATTTCCTGAAGGAGGCCCGTACGCTGGCGAAATTCCAGAACGTGCCCGGCATCGTATCCGTAAAAGACTATTTCGAGGATAACAATACCGCATATATCGTAATGGAACGTCTTTACGGCACGGATCTGCGTACCTGGCTGAAGGAAAAGGGCATCATGACCTTTGACGAGGCCTTCAGGCTGCTCTCTCCGGTGATGGCATCGCTGGCCAAGGTCCACGAAACGGGGCTTATCCACAGGGATATAAGCCCGGCCAACATCATGGTGCAGAAGGACGGCACCGTCAAGCTTCTGGATTTCGGAGCTGCAAGGGCCATCAACAAGACCGGCGACCTAACGCTGTCTGTTGTCCTCAAGCCCGGCTACTCTCCCGAAGAGCAGTACAGGACCAAGGGCATTCAGGGCCCCTGGACCGACGTGTATTCCATGTGCGCCACCATTTACAGAATGATAACCGGCATGCAGCCCGACGATTCCCTGCAGCGCCTTCTGCTGGATGAGCTGAAGACGCCGTCACAGCTGGGCATCAGCATCGATCCCCTGGTGGAGGAAGTCCTTATGAAGGGCCTTTCCATAAGAGGCGAGGACCGCTGGCAGTCCATGAGCGCTCTCAAGAAAGCCTTTGAGAGCTGTTTTGACGAGCCTTCTCAGGAGCCCGGCCAAAGACCCGCTGCACCCGTGATACCGATGCAGAAGATACCATCTGCGGAGCAGGCATCAGCACCTTCGGGCGGCAGTGTAAGCTCGAGGCCCGCTGAGGACCGCGTAAGCTCAAGGCCCGCCGAAGCACATGTGAGCAGGCCCGAAACCAGCAGACCCGTATATGAAGCCCCCGAATATGAAGAACCCTCATACGAGATATCATCGGGCGGACAGGGACCTGAAAAGCCGAAGAAAAAGGGCAAGGCCGGCCTTATAGCGGCGATACTCGCTGTATGCGCCATTGCCGCCATCGTCCTGATCATCGTAAATCCCTTCGGCAGCAAAGGCGACGACAGCGCCAGCAACATAACGGACACCACTGATACCGCCACGAACCCGCCGGAAACGGAGACCGTACCTCTGCCTCCGTCAGGATCGGAAACGGAACCTCCCGAAACGGAGACCGAGACCGAGACAAAAGACGCAATACTCGAATCTGCAGGCCTGAACCTTTTCTACGGTCTCCACGAATATAAGGACGGCTGGAACACCTTCGTAAGCAGAACAAAGACCCGTACGGTCATCACGGATAAGGGCAATTACATCCTCTATTCCATGCCTTACGATTTCTTATGCTTCCAGTCAACAGACGGCAAGAATATAATTGCTGCGGAATTCATGGATGAAAAAGAAGGCCGGTTCTTTGTTATCGGTTATCCTTTTGTGGACGACGCCACCCTCTATATAGAACCGGTGGGAAGTGAATATTCCGAAAAGTATTATGCCGAATTACTGGAGCGGGCCGGCGATGAGTTCGGTATTACCGTCAAGGCCGATCAGATCGAGCTGCTTAATGTTGAAGACTCTCTGTATTTCAGCATTAAAAGGGACTACGGAGACCTTGTCCTCCAATCTCCCGAAAACGCTTACGGGCTCAGTTACATATGTCCGTTGAATTATCTGAAGGGCAGCCTGGGCAAATACGGCAGCACCTCCACCGGCAACTATTTCACCTTTAATAACAGCGCCTGCACCGGGATCAACATCCCCGATATAAACTCAGGTTCCGACTGCATCGTTTACTTCGAAAACGGCGGATACACCGAAGACGCCACCCTCTGGGATTATAAAGACAGTATAGCCGTTATATCGGTATCATGGACAAAATCGATACTCTACTACAACGGCCGGCTGGAGGAGTTTGAGAAGAACGGCGGACTTACCAGCATCAGGTTTTTCAACACCGCGCCCTTCGGCTTCATACTGGTGCCCTGGGGAACGGACGATATCTATTATTTCCAGCAGCCGCTGACGGTGAATACCGAAAAGGGATCCGAAAGTGATGCCGGATAACTGCATATAAAAACAGAATGTAATGCACCAGACCCCTGCTCAGGGCCGGCATCATGCGCGGCTTTGAAGCAGGGGTCTTTTGATGCTGCAAAGAGCATAAAACGTCCGTTCAGAACCACCCCCAAAACACCGATAAAAGCCCCATATGAAACACTTTCGGCATCACGCGTTAAAGAATTAACATGCCTGCCAAAAATTTAACTTATTTGCCCGTAAATCCTTGTAAAAACCTTGTATAAGTGCTAAAATTTTTTATTGAATATTAGGATAGGATATCTATGATGTCCTACTAAAAAGGAAGCGTGTACAAATGCATCGTGCGCAGCTATACACAAAGGGAAAGGAGGTTCATGGACATATTATTTATGCCCATGCAAAGTTGTATGCAGACACAAAAAGAAGCATGCTGCTGTCAGTGTGGTGAAGACAAAGCTTTATACGACGAGGTAGCCAAGGTTATCGAGAAATATGAAGGCACTGACGGAGCGCTGATCATGGTGCTTCACGAAGCACAGGAGATCTTCGGATATCTGCCCATGGAACTGCAGAAATTCGTTGCAGATAAAATGGATATCCCGGTTTCCGATGTAAACGGCGTTGTCAGCTTCTATTCATTCTTCACTCCTACCAAACGCGGCAAACATACCATCCGTGTATGTCAGGGAACTGCCTGCTATGTCCGCGGAGGGAAGAAGCTGGTCAATGCCATTTGCGACACTCTCAATGTAGAGACAGACGGAACAACAGAAGACGGACAGTTTACATTTGAGATCGCGCGCTGCATCGGCGCCTGCGGTCTGGCTCCTGCCGTAATGATCGACGACGACGTTTACAAGCAGGTAACGCCCCAGAAGCTGCCCGGTATCCTGGCACTGTACCAGGATGAAGAAGAGGCTGAAGGAGGTGCAGAAGCATGATAAAGAGCATTTCCGATCTTACTGCCATCAAGGCTGCTTATGAAGAGATGACCGGCAAATACAAACGCCAGGCGCTTGTATGCTTCGAGACCGGCAGCACCACATCCAGCTTCAATGCCGTAAAAGAGACCCTTATCGCAGAACTTGAAGCCGCAGGTCTTACAGACGAGATCGGCGTTTTCGAAAGAGGCTGTATGGGTACCTGTGCGGCGGGCCCTGTTATCATCATTCTTCCCGAAGAGACGTTTTACACCGAAATGACTCCCGAAAAGACAAAGGAAGTCGTTAGGCGTCATCTCGTAGGAGGAACTCCCGTAGAAGAGTATACATTCTACGACAAGGCTCAGAAAAAGCACGTTCTCAACATCAACGAAACCGCATTCCTTCGCAATCAGGTCCGTATAGCACTCCGCAACTGCGGTCTTGTAGATGTAAACTCCATAGACAGTTACATCGCCAGGGACGGTTTCCTTGCACTGGCAAGGATCCTGGAGAGGGGCGACAGATATGCTGTTGTTGAAGAAATGAAGAAGTCGGGCCTCAGAGGCCGCGGCGGCGGCGGTTTCCCCACCGGCGTTAAGTGGGAAGCAGCCTACAATCAGAAGGGCGACAGAAAGTTCTTCATCTGTAATGCAGACGAGGGCGACCCCGGAGCATTCATGGACCGTTCCGTATTTGAGGGCGATCCCTACAGCGTTATCGAAGGTCTCCTTATCGGCGGTTACGCCATAGGCGCAGATCACGGCGTTGTATATATCCGTGCCGAGTATCCTATCGCAGTAAGACGTCTCAAAGCCGCCATCGAAGGCGCAAGAGAAGCCGGCATACTGGGTGAGGACATCTTCGGTTCAGGCTTCAATTTCGATATCGAGATCCGTATCGGCGCCGGCGCTTTCGTATGCGGCGAGGAAACAGCACTTATCGCTTCCGTAGAAGGCAAGCGTGGCGAGCCCCGTCAGAAACCGCCTTTCCCGTTCCAGCGCGGACTTTTCGATTATCCTACCATCATCAATAATGTTGAGACACTTGCATGCGTTCCTGCCATCATGCTCAAGGGCGCAGACTGGTTCAGAAGCTTCGGTACCGAGAAGAGCCCCGGCACAAAGGTATTCGCACTTACCGGCAATATCGAGAATTCCGGACTTGTTGAAGTTCCCATGGGTACTCCCCTTTCCGAGATCGTATTTGATATCGGCGGCGGCATCCCCAACGGAAAGACCTTCAAGGCAGCCCAGACCGGCGGCCCTTCAGGCGGATGTCTTACGGCAGAGAACATCAACGTTGCAATGGACTTCGAGCATCTTGCAGAGCTCGGCTCCATCGTCGGCTCCGGCGGTCTTATCGTAATGGATGAGGACGCATGTATGGTCGACACCGCAAGATTCTATATGGATTTCATCCAGGAGGAATCCTGCGGCAAGTGTACGGCATGCCGTGTAGGTACAAAGCGTATGCTTGAGATCCTCAACAGGATCACATCGGGACAGGGTGAAGAAGGCGACATCGAGAAGCTCGTAGAGCTCGGCGAGACCATCAAGCAGTCCGCAATGTGCGGCCTCGGTCAGACAGCTCCCAACCCCGTTCTTTCAACGATCAAATACTTCCGTCACGAATATGAGGATCATATCCGCTTAAAGAAGTGCGAGGCCGGTGCATGTGCAGATCTCGTAAGCTCACCTTGCGAGAATACATGTCCTGCAGGCATCAATATCCCCGGATATATGAGCCTTATCGCTACAGGCAACTACATCGGAGCCGCAAGGGTAATGCTCCGCGACAACCCGTTCTCAGGTATCTGCGGACGTGTCTGCACGCATCCCTGCGAGATGAGATGCCGCCGTGGCACCGTAGACGAGAAGATGAACATCTGCGAGCTGAAGAGATTTGCTACAGACTTCGCTTACGAGATGGGTTATCCCAAGGACGAGGATTACGTTCCTGCTGCCAGGCTTAACAAGAAAGTTGCAGTTATCGGTGCAGGCCCTACAGGTCTTACCAGTGCTTACTATCTTGCACGCAAGGGCTATCAGGTAGACGTATTCGAAGCAGAGGAGAAGCCCGGCGGAGTTATGGCTTACGGCATTCCCGAGTATCGTCTGCCCTGGGATATCATCGCTAAAGAGATCGCCAACATCGAGAAGACCGGTGTTAAGATCACCTGCGGCAAGAAGATCGGCAAGGATGAATTCGCTGCACTCAAGGAAGAGTATGATGCCGTAATGATCGCCATCGGCGCTCAGAAGGTTGCAAAGATGCGCATCCCCGGTGAAGATGATCTCGAGGGCGTATACCACGGACTCGACTTCCTCAAGAGAGTTTCCCTTAAGGGCGACATCGATCTCAAGGGTAAGAAAGTCGCTGTAGTAGGCGGCGGCAACACGGCTATCGACTCTGCGAGAACAGCTGTACGTCTCGGCGCTGCCGAAGTACAGATACTCTACAGAAGAACAGAAGCCGACATGCCTGCCGACAAGGTAGAGATCGCTGATGCAAAGGAAGAAGGCGTTATCATCCGTCCTCTTAACAATCCCCGCGCATTTATCGGTGAAGACGGCGTTCTTAAGTACATCGAAGTTGAAGAGCAGACCCTCGGCGGATACGACCGCTCCGGAAGAAGAGCAGCCGTTCCTACAGGCAATGTTACAAAGGAAGAGTTCGATGTGGTCATCCCCGCTATTTCACAGAATCCCGATCTCGATCTTCTTGACGAAGGCGTTGAGACCAAGTGGGGCCGCGTAATAGCAGACCGCTATACACAGGCTACGACCGAAGAAGGCGTATTCGTCGGCGGTGATGCAAGCCGCGGACCTAAGGATATCGTTAATGCAGTCGGCGACGGCAAGCTTGCCGCACAGAACATCGATATCTATCTCGGCGGCGACGGAGTCCTTGCAAAGGGCTTCGAGCAGGAGATCACAGATTACCATATCGAGGGCGACATCGTTCCTCACTGCAGATTCCTTACAAGGCAGCTGTCAGCTAAAGACGCTACGACAGGCTTCATGGAGAGGAATCTCGGAATGCACGAACTTGATGCCCGTGCAGAAGCAAGCAGATGTCTTCGCTGTGACAGGAGGTGATGAGGATGGCAGATATCAAACTTACAATAAACGGTATCGAATGTACTGCGCCTGAAGGCAGTACTATCCTGCAGGCAGCGGAACTGAACGGGATCCACATCCCCAGACTCTGCTATCTGGAAGGAATAAATCAGTACGGTGCATGCCGTATCTGCCTCGTTGAGCAGGTAACGCCTCCCGCCAGGACGCTGCAGGCTTCCTGTATGGTAGAGGCAAAAGACGGAATGGTGATCAACACCAATACCGAAAAAGTACGTAAAGCCAGGAAGACCATGTATGAGCTCCTTCTTTCAAACCATGCACAGGATTGTCTTGCATGTGTAAGAAACCAGGACTGCGAATTCCAGGCACTGGGCAGGGAACTGGGCGTAACGGAATGCAATTACAAGGGAGAGCGTCTCGAGTATCCCATCGACGTTTCCGAGTCCATCACCCGTGATCCCAACAAGTGTATCCTCTGCAGGCGTTGTATCAATGTCTGCAAGAACATCCAGGGCACATCCGTTCTCGGAGCAGAGGACAGAGGTTTCAAGACCCATGTTTCTCCCGCTTTCGGACTTCCCATCGGAAGCAGCGCCTGCGCATTCTGCGGACAGTGCGTTGAGGTATGTCCTGTCGGAGCACTTTATGAGACAAGCCATAAGGACCGTGTTTACAAGGCCCTGGCTAATCCCGACAAATATGTTATCGTTCAGCCCGCTCCCGCTGTCCGCGTAGGCATCGGCGAGTGCTTCGGGCTTCCTGCAGGCACCTGCCAGACAGGCCGTCTTGCAGCTGCCCTCAGAAGAATGGGCTTCGACAACGTATTTGATACCAACTGGAGCGCCGACCTTACGATCATGGAGGAAGGCACCGAGTTCCTCGGCAGATTCAAAGCTGCTCTTTCCGGCGAACAGGTAACACTTCCCATGATGACGAGCTGCTCACCCGGCTGGATCCAGTATATTGAGAAGCATTATCCCGAAGAGCTTGATCATCTGTCGACCTGCAAGTCGCCTCATCAGATGTTCGGCGCTGTTCTCAAGAGCTACTATGCAGACAAGATCGGCAAGAAGCCCGAAGAGATCTACACCGTATCTGTAATGCCCTGTACGTCAAAGAAGACCGAGTGCGCAAGGCCCGAGATGATGAACGACGGCGTTCCCAATGTTGATGCCGTTATCACCACCAGAGAGCTTGGCGACATGATCAAGGAAATGGGTATAGATTTCCTCAACCTTCCCGAAGAGCAGTTTGATGCACCTCTCGGACTTTCACCCGGTGCTGCAGACATCTTCGGCGTAACCGGCGGCGTTATGGAAGCTGCACTCCGTACCGTATACGAGATCGTTACCGGCCGTGAGCTTCCTACACCCGACCTGCACGTTCCTTCGATCGTTGGCCTTGATCAGATCAAGGAAGCAACCATCAAATTCGAGAACGTACTGCCTGAATGGGCAGCAGCTGAAGGCTTTGAGGCAAAGATCGCCGTTACCAGCGGTTTCGCAGGCGCTAAGATCCTTATGGACCAGATCGCAAAGGGCGAATCACCTTATCACTTCATCGAAGTTATGGGTTGCCCCGGCGGCTGTATCACAGGCGGCGGACAGCCTCGTCCCGCAGAAGATATCAGAGTCGTTCGTCAGAAACGTCTTAAAGCTATCTACGGAGAGGATGAAGGCAAGGCTCTCAGGAAGTCACATGAGAATCCCGCTATCATCGAGTTCTACAAGGAGTGGGGTGAACCCTGCGGCCATAAGTCTCATGAGTATCTGCATACCACATATGTTAAGAGAGGTCTCTACAACCAGCTGACCGACGAAGACTTTGTGGTTAAGAAATAATTGCAGAAAGCAGCTTGAATAAAGCAAAGATAAAGGAGGAGCGTTTCAGCTCCTCCTTTTGATGTGTTAAAATATGCAAAACAGCAGCGCTCACACTCCCGGACCCTTCGGGCATGTTCGTGTGAGCGCTCTGTTTTGCATTAGCTGACCGGTGACGGGATGCTGATCGTCAACAAGTTATGTCCTGTGACGATAATTCCCAAATCCCGGTGTTTGGTCCCGCTTAAACAAAAAGATTTGCATGCGTCGACTGTGCGCAGCACCGGAGTACGCATGCAATTACTTTTTGTTTGTCCACCCAGGCAAAAAAGAATTGTGTTCGTCGACTGTGCGAAGCACCGGAGTAAGAACGCCATTACTTTTTTGCTATTTGACTGTACGCAGTACCGGAAAACACGTGCGCTTACTTTTTTTGCTACTCTTCAGTTTTCAGCGCCTCCACCATATCGATCTTCTTGTTCTTCTTCGATATCATCAGGCTTACAAGAAGGGACATTCCCAGGGTCAGCGCTATCGTTACGATATAGGTCCGAGGGCTTACATAAAGCTTCAGCTCATATTCACCGGCCAGAGCGTCCATCAGGTATTTAAGAATGGCTATGCCGGCGGGGATGCCGACTATGATGCCCGCTGCCGTAAGCCACAGGTTCTGGCTCGTCAGGAGCTGCCCGATCTTCCTGTCCTTAAATCCCAGCACCTTTAAAGTTGCCATTTCACGGTATCGCTCCGTGTAACTCATAACTCCCAGATTGTAAAGCACGATTATGCCCAGAAGCACGGCGGCCACGCTCATCAGCACGATCATCAGCATCAGGATATCTATAAAGGTATCGAAGGATTTCATGATGTTGCTCTTTGACTGTACGTTCAGTATGCGGGACTCCGAAGCTATGTCCTCCTCCTGTGTATAAAGCAGGTTGGGCTTAAACTCCAATCCGATCTCCTCCGCATACTTTTCCGTTACTGCAACGCCTTCCGTGGTCGAACGGTAATATCCGGCAACCTTGGCGGTGTACTTTTTATCGCTGCCGTACAGGGAAAAGCTGAAGGTGTCGCCGATATCAAGATCAAACTCATCTCTTATCCTGCGGCAGATGTATGCGCCGTCATCACCAAGATCCACATATCCCGAATCCGGGCCCAGATACCTCACATATCCGTGCTCCAGGCCCATTACCTCCAGAGACGCGGTCTTCTCGTAGTTTATAAGGATGCTCATCTGGGACGACCGGTCGGCATTATACTTTTCGCCCAGCTCTTCCACATCATCCATGGTGACGGTCTTGCCGTCCAGGAAGATCATGTTGTTGTAATTTATGGCTCCGTTGTAATTCTCGTCCAGAAACTTGTGGAGCATGTCGTCGATGCCGAAGGTGGCGATAAGGATGATCACACAGCCCATCACACCCAGCAGCGTCATGAAGCTGCGCGCCTTATGGCGGAAGGTGTCGCG
>JAFRYJ010000225.1 GCA_017437705.1 Lachnospiraceae bacterium | reverse complement strand
CGACCTTACGATCGTAAGGGACGGGAAGGAAATGGTGCTGAACGTAGGCACAGTGCTGGACGAGTCCGGCAGCCGCATGATGGGCTTCCAGTCCTCGGGGTACACCGATACCGGCTTCGGGGGCACGCTGAAATATGCATTTTATGAAACGAAGTACAACGTGGACCTGGTGTTCACCAGCCTGAAGATGCTGTTCACCGGAAAGGCGAGCATCAACGATCTGTCGGGACCGGTGGGCATGGTATCAATGATAGGCAGCACCGTCGACGAGTCCCGGGAGGGAGGAATAAGGACCGTATTCCTCACGCTTTGCTTCTGGATCGTGCTGTTAAGCGCGAACCTGGGCATCATGAACCTTCTTCCGATACCGGCGCTGGACGGCGGGCGGATACTTTTCCTCATCATCGAAGGCATCAGGGGCAAGCCCCATAACAGGAAGGTGGAGGGGACCATAAACTTTATCTTCTTCGTGCTGCTTATGATGCTGATGGTCTATATAATGGCCAGGGATATAATAAAGCTTTTCTAGGAAGTGTTTATGAACAGGAGAAAGACCAGAACGGTAAATATCGGCGGAGTTTCCATAGGCGGCGATAACCCCGTCGCCATCCAGTCCATGTGCAATGTAAAGGGCACCGAGCCCTTAAGGGTCATAGACCAGATACTGGAGCTGGAGAGGGCCGGCTGCGACATCGTAAGGATCGCGGTGCCTGATGAGGAGACCGCCGGGAATATACCGTTCATCAAACAAAGTATACATATACCGCTGGTGGCCGACATTCATTTTGACTACAGGCTTGCCCTGGCCGCCATTGAAAACGGCGCGGACAAGATCAGGATAAATCCCGGAAATATCGGCAGTGAAGACAGGGTGAAGGCGGTGGCTGACGCCGCGAAGGCAAAGGGGATACCCATAAGGGTAGGCGTCAATTCAGGCTCTCTGGAGAAGGACATCCTGCAGAAGTACGGCCGTGTAACGGCGGAGGGGCTGGCGGAGTCCGCCCTCAGGAACACGGAGCTTCTGGAGAAAACGGGCTTTGAAGACATCGTTATCTCCATCAAGTCCTCCGACGTGATGATGTGTGTAAACGCATACCGGATCCTTGCGGACCGGGTGGACTATCCCTTCCATATCGGCATCACCGAGGCGGGGACGGATCTCTCCGGAAATATAAAATCCGCAGTGGGCCTGGGCATCATGCTGGAGAACGGTATGGGCGATACGATACGTGTGTCGCTTTCCTCAGACCCCGTCAGGGAGATCAGATCGGCGAAGCTGATCCTCCGTGCCCTTGGCCTCAGGAAGGGCGGAGTTGAGATAATTTCATGCCCTACCTGCGGCAGGACGGACATAGACGTGATCTCGATCGCGGAGAAGATGGAAGAGCTTACCGCGGACATTGAGACGCCCCTCAAGGTGGCTGTCATGGGCTGCGCTGTCAACGGGCCCGGCGAAGCCCGAGAGGCGGATCTTGGCATAGCCGGCGGCAAGGGGGAAGCCCTGCTGTTCAGTAAAGGGCAGATAATAAAAAAGGTGCGGGAGGATCAGGTGATCTCCGTACTTATGGACGAGATAAAAAAACGGAGCAGTGCAGATGATCAACAGGTTTTTTGAAGTCTTTCATACGCTGAATGTCGGACAGCCGGCAGCGGATGCCCTGAAGGATGCGGTGGTGGAGGAGATCTTCATACCCCGTGACGGACAGAGGGTCAGGATAACGATAATGAGCCCTTCCGTTATCGATCCGGACATCATAAGGGATACAGCGTCGGAGATCCGCAGGCAGATCTTCGATGAAAACGACGTGGAAGTGGAGATCTTCGACAGATACGAGCTTAAAGAAAACGATCCTCAGGGGATCTTTTCTTTGTATGAGAAAAACCTGACGGAGATCATCTCCGAAAGAAGCATCGTATTAAAGGACATCTACGATTCGGCGGGAAAACGTTTTGAGGATGATGCGCTGGTGCTTGACATCAGGGAGAATCCGGTCCTCGATCCGAAGACAGAGGAGCTGGCTGCCCTTATAAGGGATACCTTTTCCGGGAGGCTGGGACTGGTCCTTGATGTAAGGATCGTAAGGACTGCACCCGAAGGAACCGGTGAGGCACAGGAGAGCGCCAGGGCGCAGGCCGATGATGAGATCAGCCGTGAATTAAACAGGATCATCGACGAATACAACGCGGCAAAGGACGCCCCCAAAGCTCCGAAGCAGGAGACGGAAAAATACACCGGCGTCAGGAAGGCGCCTAAGAAGGTCTATCCCAACCACAAGGATATCATTTACGGCAGATCCTTTGACGATTCAAAGGTCATGCCCGTAAAGGACATACAGGAGGGCATAGGCGAGATAGTAATAAAGGGAAAGGTCATAGACTCCGAGGTCAAAGACATAAAGAACGACAGGAGCATCATTACCTTTGCCGTAACGGACAGCGAGGACACGATAACGGCGAAGATCTTTGCGGACCGTGAGAACGCAGGAACATTGCTGTCGGCCCTGGGCAACGTGAAAAAGGACAAAGGGGCTTATATAAGCCT
>JAFRYJ010000224.1 GCA_017437705.1 Lachnospiraceae bacterium | reverse complement strand
GGCTGTCTGTCAGCGCGAACCGTTCTTCGATCGAATGCGCTGTGCCCTCCGGATCCGGGCACATCAGCGTGACGGTATAATCCGCGGCTTTAAGGACCGCCATGGAGCTCTTCTGCTTCAGATCCTCCGGCAGCAGTCTGATGTCGGTTATCTCAAAACCCGGAGCCATGGCGTCGTTAAAGATCCTCATGGTCTCCTCCCGGGAGGGGGCGGAATTAAGCACCAGGTCCATATAATCGCCTGTGCTCTCCACTCCGGTGCCGAGGGGTGATGCGAAGGACATCAGCTGGTGCGGAGAAAAGCCCTCTGAATATTTGACGTCGAGACCTGCTCGCTTAACCGCCTTCTGGAAGTACCGCATGGTATCCAGGTGGCCTATATAGGACACGGGGCCCGTTTTTGAAAATCTGATCCTGTATTTCAATGCTTTATCTCTTTTCCGTACAGATGCCCGTTCTGAAGGCGGCGCAGCCGCAGGCACTGCACTTTTCTGCGCAGTTGGGCGTTACTATGCCATTCTTTGCCCTTTCGGCTTCGGCAATAAGAAATTCCCTGCTTACGCCGGTGTCTATATGATCCCAGGGAAGGATCTCGTCGTAGCTTCTTTCTCTCAGATAGAAGTCGGGATCGACGCCCTCTTCCAAAAAGGCCTCCATCCATTTGTCGTATCTGAACTGATCGTTCCATGCATCATAGATGCAGCCCTTTTCGTACGCGCGCCTGATGACCCTTGAGAGTCGCCTGTCTCCCCTTGCGAAGATGCCCTCCATGTATGTGGTGTCGGAATCATGCCAGCTGTACCTGATGCTCCTGTGATTCCTGCTTTCATTGATCGCATGCCTGAGGATATGCTGCTTCGTAAGGAATTCCTCAGAGGTATTCTGCCTTGCCCACTGGAAGGGTGTAAAGGGCTTGGGAACGAAAAACGATGTGGAACACGTGATCTCCACTCTCCCGGGTGCCGGCCGCTTATCCTTGGGTATCTCGTAGAATACGTTGGCGATGTCGTTGCAGAGGTCCGATATGGCCCTTACGTCATCATCCGTCTCCGTGGGAAGGCCGAACATGAAATAAAGCTTCACCCTGGACCACCCGCCGTTAAAGGCTTCCGATGCGCCGGAAATGATCTCGTCATGGTCTATGCCCTTGTTGATGACGTCCCTCAGGCGCTGGCTGCCGGCCTCAGGAGCAAAAGTAAGGCTTACCTTCCGTATATCCTGGATCCTGCTCATGATGTCCAGCGAAAATGAATCTATGCGGAGGGAAGGCAGTGAGATGTTCAGCTTGTCCTCTTTATGATCCTCCGTAAGGTAGTTGATGATCTCGAGAAGGTCGGGATAATCGCTGGAGCTCAGCGAGCTCAGCGTTATCTCTTCATATCCCGTTGCGGCGATCATCTTGTCGACGATCTCCTTAAGCTTTTCAGGGCTCCTGCGCCTTATGGGCCTGTATATCATGCCGGCCTGGCAGAACCGGCAGCCCCTTATGCAGCCTCTTTGTATCTCCAGTACCAGCCTGTCCTGTATCGTCCTTGTATATGGTATGATGGGATCTTCCGGATAGGGGGCCGCGTCGAGATCCGCCGCGATGACCCTTTTAACGGCAGCGGGCGCGTTTCCCTTTGCCGTTACGGCCTTTATGGTGAAGTCATCATTATATGAAACATCATAAAATGAAGGCACATAGATGCCCGGTATAAGCGCTGCTTTTTCCAGGAATTCTTTTCTGGAACCGCAGGTCTTGTACAGGTCGAGGAGGTCGTCGTAGACCGCCTCGCCTTCGCCGATAT
>JAFRYJ010000223.1 GCA_017437705.1 Lachnospiraceae bacterium | reverse complement strand
TAAAGGAATGCATCATCATGGAGATAGAAAGAAAATACCTTTTCAAGGAAGGTTCATTCAACTATTCATCTTATCCATATCACGAGATCGAGCAGGCATATCTGTGCACCGATCCCGTCATCAGGATCCGCCGGCAGGACGATTCATACATCCTCACATACAAGGGGAAGGGCTCCATGGTAAGGGAGGAGCACGAATTCCCCCTTACAGAAGAAGCCTATGCGCACCTGCGCAAAAAGATCGACGGGCATATCATTAAAAAGAGGCGCTATCTTATCCCCCTTCAGGACGGACTTAAGGCGGAACTGGATGTCTTCGAGGGCAGGCTTGAAGGCCTCATGATAGTAGAGGTCGAATTCCCGTCTGCGGATATGGCCGCGGATTACCGGAGGCCATCATGGTTCGGTTCCGATGTTACATTTGATCACGAATACCACAACAGCTATCTCTCCACTCTCTGATCGGAGGCATTATGTTTAAAAGGATCGTTGCCGTTATCGGCATCATCATACTTGTATCTTTGTATATAATAACCCTCGTCGTGTCTCTTACCGGCGAGGAGCTGAACATGCGCTATCTCATGGCCTCGGTGTTCGCCACGTTTTTTATACCGGCGCTCATGTGGGCCATGATGAAATTGTACGAATACCTTAAGAACAGGAAACAGTGAATATGTTCCTCAGTTATCTTTTAACCTTTCTTATAAGCATGATACCCCTGGTGGAGCTGAGGGGGGCCATACCCTACGGCACGCTTGTGGCCGTGCCGCCTCTTCCGGTGCTCAACGCATATATCGTCGCGATAATAGGAAACATGCTTCCGGTGCCCTTCATTTTCTTTTTTGCACGTAAGGTGCTTGAATGGGGATCGGATAAAAAATACACCGCACGCTTCTTTTCCTGGTGCCTTAAGAAGGGCCACAGCGGCGGTGAAAAACTCAATGAGAAGGCCGGAGTCGGACTCTACGCCGCATTGCTCATCTTCGTGGGCATACCTCTTCCCGGTACGGGAGTCTGGGTCGGCACCCTGGCTGCATCAATACTCGATATGGATTTTAAGAAAAGCGTTATAGCCGTTATGGGCGGGGTCCTGATGGCAGGCCTTATTATCGGAGGGCTGTCAGCCATGGGAGTCAATCTGCTGAAATAGGCGGTTTTCAACAGCCGTCCTGTCATATGATCATGTGCTGTATGTGTTAATACACACTCAACAATAAGAAAAGGAGACATCAAATGAAAGAATACTTCAATCAGTTCGCAGACGAGTGGGTAGAGAAAATGTCCAGAGCCATCGCTGCAAAACCTCTTTCGGAAGAGGAAAAAGGCGCAGCCGATGTATTTATGGATATGCTCGAGGAAATGGGTGCGGAGCATTATCGTGATGAGGCCGGCAACGTTATCGGTATACTCCGCGGCGAAGGCGAAGGCCCCACGGTCATGACAAACGGCCATATGGACGTAGTTCCCGCCGGAAATCTTGATGCATGGCATGCAATGGGTCTGGAGCCCTTTGTTCCCGAAGTAAGAGACGGAAAGCTCTACGGCAGGGGAACAGCAGATATGCTTCAGGGAACCATGTCACAGCTGTTTGCATTCAGAGAGATCAAGAAGATGGTGGATGCAGGTGCTAAATTAAACGGCAACCTGGTATGGACAGGCGTTGTCAACGAAGAGCCCGCCGAGTCCATGGGAGCCATCTGGCTTTGCAAGGAAACGCTTCCCAAGTACGGGATCAAGCCTGACTTTGTAATACTTGGCGAGCCTACCAACGGATATGTTCTCACCGCCCAGAGAGGAAAGGTAGAGCTTGTTGTTGATGTTTACGGCAAGGTCGCCCATTCATCGGCCCCCTGGCAGGGCATCAGCGCCGTTGAGAAGGCAATGCCCGTTATGGAAGCCATCAACAACAACATGTACAAAAAGGGCCTTACCCACGAGAAGCTCGGCTTTGCCGCAATGTGCATCACCGATGTGGAGGTGTCACCTGGAAGGATGTATTCCTGCGTTCCCGATCACTGCTCAATCACCATCGACAGAAGGTATGTTCTTCCCATGACGATCCAGGATACCATCGACGAGATCCAGGAGTTCCTTGATTTCCTCGCATCAAAGGATCCCGATTTCAAGGCTGAAGTTAAGCAGAGAGTCAATACACGTAAGGGTTATACAGGCTTTGCAATGGACGTTGCAAAACAGCATCCTGCATGGCTCACTGATACCGAGAGCCCCTTCGTAAAACAGACTTTCGAATCCCTTAAAAGGATCGGTCAGAACCCGATCGAAGGCTGCTTCGTAGCAGGCACCGACGGCTCCATCACCATGGGCGTTTACGGTATCCCTACCGTTTCCTATTCAATGGGCCACGGCGTGGTATGCCATCAGCCCTGCGAATACTGCGTTATCGAAGAAGAGATGCAGGAGATCGAAGGCTACACAGCCATTATTTCCGACATCTTCGGTCTCGGCTACGACGAGCTTTGATGCTTTGCTGACCTGAGTAAACATTTCTGAAAAAGCATTTTAAAGATCCTGCAGGTATTTATTCATCCTGCAGGATCTCTTTGTTTTTATATACTATCCTGTTATCTTATCTAAGGGTATCCCAAGAGCATCGGCC
>JAFRYJ010000222.1 GCA_017437705.1 Lachnospiraceae bacterium | reverse complement strand
ATCTCGCAGAAGGTGCTTTCCGGAGGCCGTTACGACAAGCTGATGCAGAAGATGGACCGGAAGGGCGGAGCCATAGGTTTCGCGGTCTATCTGGACGTCCTGGAGAGGCTGGATGATGCCGCCGCAGCCAAAGACGACGGCTACATAAATATAGCCCTTCCAAAGGGACGGCTGGGAAACAACGTCTACGATATGTTCGAGAGAGCCGGTTACGAATGCCCCGGCATAAAGGAGGACAACAGGAAGCTGGTCTTCGAGAACGATAAGCTGAAGATCAGATTCTTCTGGGTAAAACCCACGGATGTACCTATTTATGTTGAAAGGGGCGCTGCAGACATAGGCGTCGGCGGAAAGGACATCGTGCTGGAGAACGCCCCTGATGTATACGAGCTTCTGGATCTGAAGACCGGCGTCTGTGAGATATGCGTCGCGGCTTTAAAGGGCTTTAAGGACGATACGTCCAGGACTCTCAGGGTGGCTACGAAGTTCACCGACATAGCGCGGGAATTCTACGCGGACAAATGCAGGGACATCGACATCATCAAGCTGAACGGCTCTATTGAGCTGGCGCCCATACTGGGGCTTTCGGACGTTATAGTCGATATCGTGGAGACGGGAACGACGCTCCGTGAAAATAACCTTGAGGCAATAGAAAAGGTGATGCCGGTAAGCGCAAGGCTTATCGCAAACAAGGCATCATTTGAGTTCAAGGGTAAAAGGATAGATGAGATAAAAAAAGCACTTCTTAAGGAAATGGAGGAAAGGAAATGATACGGATAATGGAATACGGCAAGCTGCCCGCAGAGCAGATCTTTGCAAGAGCAACTGAGGAAAAGAGCGCGGAGATCGAAAAGATCGTTTACGACATCATAGAGGATGTCAAGGCCAACGGAGATGCGGCCATACTGGCTTATGCAAAGAAATTCGACAAGGCGGACCTGGAGAGCGTTGAGGTATCGGAGGCGGAGATCGACGAGGCCTTTGAGATCATAGATGATGATTTCATCGCCATCCTTGAGGAGGCAGCCGCCAACATCAGGTACTTCCACGAGAAACAGGTAAGGAACAGCTTTGTCCTCAATGCTAAGGACGGCATCATCCTCGGGCAGAAGATAACGCCCATCGACAAAGTCGGCATCTACGTTCCCGGCGGAAGGGCAGTCTATCCTTCAACGGTGCTTATGGATTCCATCCCCGCAAAGATCGCAGGCTGCGGTGAGATCTGTATGACGACGCCTCCCAATGCAGAGGGCAAGATCAATCCTACTATCCTTATAGCAGCCAGGATCGCGGGAGTTGACAGGATATTCAAGACCGGCGGCGCCCAGGCTGTAGCAGGCCTGGCATACGGCACGGAAACGATACCTAAGGTGGATAAGATCGTAGGTCCCGGCAATGCATTCGTTGCAGAGGCAAAGCGTCAGGTATTCGGCAGGGTGGCCATCGACATGATAGCCGGCCCCAGCGAGATCATGGTAATTGCCGACGGAAAGTCGGATCCCATGCAGGTGGCTGCGGATATGCTTTCCCAGGCAGAGCACGATCCCGATGCATCGGCCGTTCTCGTAACGGACAGCTATGAGCTGGCGGAGAAGGTTTCCGCTGAGCTGGAGAGACAGCTTGCGACCCTTCCCAAGGAGGCTATAGCAAGAGCATCCATAGAGACCAACGGCAAGATAATCGTTGCGGAAAACCTGGATGATGTTTTCGAAGTTGCAAACCAGATCGCTCCCGAGCATCTGGAGCTCTGCTTCGACGATCCCTTCGCATATCTCGACAAGGTAAGGAACGCGGGATCCATCTTCATGGGCAGGAACTGTCCCGAGGCTCTGGGCGACTACTTCGCAGGACCGAACCACACACTTCCCACAGCGGGAACTGCCAGGTTCTCAAGCCCGCTTTCCGTTGACGATTTCATCAAGAAATCACAGTTCACTTATTACACCAGGGATGCCCTTGAGAAGGTATATAAGAAGATCGCAACATTTGCCGATTTCGAGGAGCTGAGGGGACACGGCCGCTCCGTTGAGGCAAGGTTCGAGGAAGTATAATGAGCAGATTCATCGAAGAGAGGCTGGGGCGCATAAATGA
Source organism: Lachnospiraceae bacterium (assembly GCA_017437705.1). The sequence goes on along the minus strand of JAFRYJ010000222.1, from coordinate 2,104 downwards.
ATATGTGCCCGGCGAACAGCCTCAGGACAAAAAGTATATCAAACTGAATACGAATGAATCCCCCTATCCGCCCCCCGCGAATGTAACGGAAGCTGTCGGGAAGAAGGAGATAGAAGACTTAAGGCTCTATTCCGACCCCGAGTGCAGGCTTTTAAAGGAAAAGCTGGCGGAGATCTACGGGGTAAAGCCCGGCAACATGTTCATTTCCAACGGTTCCGACGAGGTGCTGAACTTTGCCTTTATGTGCTACGGCCATAAGGGAGCATCATTTGCGGACATCACCTACGGGTTCTATATAGTCTTTGCGGAGCTTTACGGGATAGATGCGGACATCATCCCGCTTAAGGATGATCTCACCATCGATCCTGCCGACTATTTCAATAAGGGCAGGCTGGTGGTCATCGCCAATCCCAATGCTCCCACGGGGATGCTGATGTCCCTGGCGGACGTCAAAGCTATCCTCGAAAACAATACGGATGATGTTGTTATCGTGGACGAGGCCTATGTGGATTTCGGCGGGGAGAGCGCTTTAAGCCTTCTTGCGGAGCACGACAACCTGCTGGTGGTAAGGACGTTCTCCAAATCCCGGAGCATGGCCGGAGCACGGCTCGGATTCGGTATTGCGGACGAAGCGATCATCAGGGATCTGGAAAAGATCAGGTATTCCACGAACCCCTACAACATAAACAGGATCACCCAGATCACGGGACTCAGGGCTCTTGAAAACGACGGGTATTTCATGGATAATTGCAGAAGGATCATCGATACCAGGGAATACGTGACTGAGGAGCTTCGGAAGATGGGATTCTTCGTTACGGATTCGAGGACGAATTTCGTTTTTGCCAGGAGCGATGACATAGGCGGTGCCGAGCTTTATGAGGCCCTTAAGGAAAGGGGCATCCTGATAAGGCATTTCAGCATTCCCCGGATCAGGGATTTCAACAGGATAACCATCGGCAGCAGGGAGGAAATGGAGATCTTCCTTGAGAATGTAAGGGAGATACTTGCAAAAAAGGAGTAATCTATGAGAACAGGTGAAGTAAAGAGGACCACAAAGGAAACGGATATATGCCTGAAGCTCTGTCTTGACGGGACGGGGAAGAGCAGCATCGATACGGGAGTCGGATTCCTGGATCATATGCTGACGCTGTTTGCGCGTCACGGCAGATTCGACCTTGAAGTAAAATGCACCGGCGATACATATGTTGATTTCCATCACACGGTTGAGGATATCGGCATTGCCCTGGGCGATGCTTTCAAGGAAGCCCTGGGCGACATGAAGGGCATCACCCGCTACGGCAGCTTCATCCTTCCCATGGACGAGACCCTGGCTCTTGCGGCAGTCGATATATCCGGACGTGTTTATCTGGGCTATGATGTTGACATCCCCACGGCAAAGGTGGGAGAGTTCGATACCGAGCTGGTGGAGGAATTCTTCCTTGGTTTCGTGCGTCATGCTGTTGTCACGCTTCACCTTAAAAAGCTGGCGGGAACGAATTCACATCACATCATCGAGGGCGTTTTCAAGGCCTTTGCGAGGTGCATGGCCCAGGCCGTTAAGATCGAGGAAGCATACAAAGACGAGATACCTTCAACTAAAGGAGTTCTTTAATGATAGCGTTAATAGATTACGGAGTCGGAAATCTGTTCTCACTGGAATCATCCTTCAGGGCCATCGGCGAGACAGCCGTGGTCACAGGTGATCCCGACGTGATAAGAAAGGCCGACAGGCTCATCCTCCCCGGCGTAGGCGCCTTCGGCGACGCCATAAAGAAGCTGGAGGATACCGGGCTGGACATCGTCATAAAAAAAGAGACGGACAGGGGCAAACCCCTTCTCGGTATATGCCTCGGCATGCAGATGCTGCTGGAAAAGAGCTATGAGTACGGCGAGCATAAAGGCCTTGGGCTTATTAAGGGCGAGGTAGTGCCCATGGAAGGCACTCTCCCTCAGGAGCTGGCCATACCTCAGATCGGTTGGAACAGGCTGGAGCTTAAAGGCAGCAGCCCGCTGTTCAGGAATACCAAAGAGGGCGAATTCGTTTATTTCGTCCATTCCTTCTACGGCGACAAATGCGATGACAACGTTATAGCCTATACCGACT
>JAFRYJ010000221.1 GCA_017437705.1 Lachnospiraceae bacterium | reverse complement strand
CGCCTCGCCTTCGCCGATATAAAACATATCGAAGAAGTCCGCCAGGGGTTCAGGATTGTATGAGCAGGGGCCTCCGCCGATAACTACGGGATCATCATCGGTTCTGTCGGCGGAATATATGGGAATGCCCGAAAGATCGAGGATTCCCAGAATATTGGAATAACACATCTCATATTGGAGAGTGATTCCCAGAAAATCGAAATTTTTGACGGGTTTTTGTGACTCCAGCCCAAAAAGCCTTATGCCCCTTTCCTTCATTACGGGTATAAGATCTACCCAGGGGGAGAAAACTCTTTCACAGAAAGTGTCCTCCCTTTTGTTCAGCATGTCGTAGATTATCTGTATGCCCAGATGTGACATGCCTATCTCGTATACGTCGGGGAAGCACATGGCGAAATGGATCTGATATGAGCCTTCTTCCTTGTGTACGGTATTTATTTCATTGCCCAGATAACGGGCCGGTTTTTCCACCGTCATAAGTATGTCGCAGCTGAGAGCAGTTTCCATTAATCGTCTCCTGATCAGATCGTATAGAGCGCGGACATGGAGCTCCTGGGAGCCACGTCCAGAGTAAAGGGCAGGTCTGAGCTGCCCAACTTCATGCAAATATCGCATTTAACAGTTGACAGGGCAACGTCCGGGAAGTTGTTTTCCTTGCTCAGATGTCCCAGTATAACGTGTCTGAGATCGCTGTTCATTACATCACAGACAAGCTTTGCGCAGTTTTCGTTTGAAAGGTGCCCCCTGTCTCCCGCTATCCTTCTTTTCAGATGATAGGGATAGGGGCCGACCTGAAGCATCGTAAGGTCGTGATTGGCCTCTACATAGAGAAGGCTGCAGTCCTGAAGGCTCTTTACCGTCTGTTCGTCGTACACGCCTATATCCGTTGCTATGCCGATCTTTCTGCCTTCGTAAGAGAACGTGTATCCCACGGGGTCTGCCGCATCATGGGAGATCCTGTAGGGCGTGATATCAACACCTTTTATGGTGAAAGGCCTTTCCGGCGCTATAACGTAAAGATCCTCAGGATCGATGCTGCTTCCGCCGGGCGCCTTAAGTATCTCATCCAGTGTTTTTTCCGTTGCGTAAAGCGGAATGTGATATTTCTTCATGAATACGGGCAGGCCGCTTATATGGTCGGTGTGCTCGTGGGTGATGAATATGGCGTCGATCTCGGAAGGGTATCTGCCGAAGCCGGTTATCCCTTCCACAATCCTTTTGCAGCTGATGCCGGCATCAATAAGAAATGATGCATCTCCCGCGTTTAAATAAAGGCTGTTGCCGCTGCTTCCGCTGGCTATTGAGCCGAATCTCATTCTTTACCTCTTTCGAGGAAGCATCTTACCTCGTATGCAAGAGCTTCCCTAAGTTCATCTTTTGTTCCGTTGTTGTCTATGGTTACGTCGCAGAGAGCGCGGAATTCCCGGCTCTTCTGCTGATTTCTCATGATGCCGTCGATCTTTTCGTCCATATAGCCCCTGGTCTCCTTCAGCCGCTGCCTCCTGACGGCTTCATCGGCTGATATATACCATATTTCCGAGCATATGTCCCGGTAGCCGCATTCCAGAAGCAGAGCTGCCTCGACGACAATAAGGATATCGCCGTAATTCTCCCTGACGGACTCTGTTATCCCCGATATCACTTCCTTCACATAAGGATGATTGAAAGATTCGAGGATCTCCAGTTCCTCCGGATCGCTGTATACTATGTCTGCCAGGGCCTTCCGGTCTATCCTGCCGTCGGGCAGAAGGATGCCGCTGCCGAAATGCTCAGTTATAAGGCCGTAGGAGATATGCCCGGGCTCAGTAAGAGCAGCGGACACCTTATCCGCATAGATAAGGAAAGCGCCGAATTCTTCTTTGAGGATCTCCATGGCGGCGGTCTTTCCGGCTCCGGCCTCCCCCGTAAGCCCCAGAATATTATTTCGATTCATACCAGCTCTTACCTCTCGATATGTCTACCTTCAGGGGGATCGAAAGCTCCGCAGCATTTTCCATCTCCTCCCTGAGGAGCTGTTCCATCCTGTCGGCTTCCGCTTCCGCCGCTTCGATAAGCAGCTCGTCGTGGACCTGGAGCACCAGATTTGAAAGCTCAGTCTCCTTCTTAAGCCTTTTGTAGACGTTTATCATTGCTATCTTTATGATGTCAGCCGCACTGCCCTGTATGGGGGCGTTCATGGCCACTCGCTCGCCGAACTGCCTTGTCATATAGTTGGAGGAGGAAAGCTCCGGTATGGGCCTCCTGCGGCCGAACATGGTGACGGAATAACCCTTTTCGGCGGCATCACTGACGCATTTATCTATGAAGGCCTTTACCTTCGGGAACTTGAGGAAATAGCTGTCGATGTAGTCTTTTGCCTCGTTCCGTCCGATGTTTATGTCCTGGCTCAGCCCGTAGGAGCTGATGCCGTAAATGATGCCGAAATTGACGGCCTTGGCGTTTCTTCTCATGAGCGGCGTTACATCCTCCTCGGGCACGCCGAATACCTGTGATGCCGTCATGGTATGGATATCCTTGTCTTCCCTGAAGGCCTCCAGCATATTTTCGTCGCCGGAAAGATGGGCCATTACCCTGAGCTCGATCTGGGAGTAATCCGCATCAATGAAGATACAGCCGTCATCGGGGATAAAGGCCTTTCTGATGGACCGTCCCAGCTCTATACGAATAGGTATGTTCTGCAGGTTGGGATCTGTCGAGCTTATGCGCCCTGTGGCGGTGACGGTCTGATTGAAGCTGGACCTTATACGCCCGTCATCGTCTATATACTGTACAAGGCCGTCCGCATAAGTGGATTTAAGCTTTGTAAGCTGCCTGTATTCCAGAATGTAGTCAATAATGGGGTCTTCTATGCGGAGCTTTTCCAGCACCTCCACGGAGGTGGAATAGCCTGTCTTGGACTTCTTCAGAACTGGCATGTGCATCTTCTCGAAAAGTATGACGCCCAGCTG
>JAFRYJ010000220.1 GCA_017437705.1 Lachnospiraceae bacterium | reverse complement strand
GAGGGAGATACGGCTCTTGGGCCAGAATCTTTCACCCTTTCCTCCTGCCATGATGAGAGCGGTCTTTCGCATTTCATATCCTCCTGCATATAAGTATCAATATTATACAATAAAAGGCATTAAATCTCAAGCCGCAGGATGATGCCGGAAAGGGGTCAGACAGTACCCCGAAGGTTGACATTTGTATTACGTGAATATTAAAATATTATGGATAGTATCCTGTGTGAATTATGCCCGCAGGTACAGATCATTACACAAAGGATGAAAGAGATTTGGATTGTTTGATAATACCCGGCGAAAGGCAGACTGCCGCCGGTATAAGAGACATCATTTCACAGGAGATCCCTTTCTGCAGCCGGTTCTCCGTAATACTGAAAGGCACCGGGCTAAGCGGCTTTCTTAAGGCGGTATCCGGTTTCAGAAAGCTGAAATATCAGGTGGCTCAGGATACGGAGGAAAAGGAGACCGCGGAGCTGGTCCGTGAGATGCTTGAAGATATATCGGAGCATTCCGAAAAGGTCCTGGTCATAAGGGGAGACCTGCTGCTTCAGAGGAGCATCACCAAGGAAGCGATGGTCAAAGCTTACGTAACGGCGGACGGGGGCAGCACTGCTGTTTTTACGGAGAACGGTAAAGAGGCGGGAATGTATCTGCTTCCTGCCAAAAAAGCCTGCGGAATAGCGGAGGAGCTTGTATCTGGGACCGTCCTTGCCTGTGAAGGCGCCGTACCGGTGCCTGCCATGTTCGGAAAGGACCCCTCGGGTCACGGCGATATACCGGACATCGTAAAACTGAGGCCGGCTTTCAAGGATTATCTCTGGGGCGGCAGCAGGCTGAGGGACATATACCACAAGAAAACGGACATGGATCCGGTGGCGGAGAGCTGGGAGCTTTCCTCCCATCACGACGGGGAGAGCACGGTGGACGGCGGAGCCTTTGACGGGATCAGGTTCTCGGAGTTTCTGGACATCATCGGAGACGAGGGCACCGGCTACAAGGCCGCAGCCCGGGACAGGTTCCCGCTGCTGATCAAGTTCATCGACGCGATGAAGCCCCTCTCCATACAGGTCCACCCTGATGATGCATACGCCCTGCTGCACGCCAACGAATACGGCAAGAACGAGATGTGGCACATAGTGGATTGCCGGCCGGGAGCGTATATTTATTACGGGCTGAAGGAGACCATCACTCCGGAGGAGCTTAAGGAGAGGATAGAGAACAATACTATCCTGGAGGTCCTCAACCGTGTTGAGGTGAAAAAGGGCGATACCTTCTTCGTTAAGGCAGGCACGATACACGCCATCGGGGAGGGCATCCTCATCTGCGAGATACAGCAGAATTCCAACTGCACCTACAGGATATACGATTACGACAGAAGGGATAAGAACGGCGAAAGGCGGCCCCTGCACATAGACAGGGCCATGGAGGTATGCAACCTTAACGCATTGCCGGCCGTAATTCCCTCGGGAACGACGATCCACAGAAAGGGCATCGGGAGGACGCTTCTGGGAAGCTGCAGGTATTTCGAAAGCACCAGGTACGACGTCGAGGATGAAATGACCGTTGCGTCGGACAGCTCATCCTTCGTATCTGTTATAATACTTGAAGGAACGGGTACCATCGGTACCGACAGCACATCGTACGATTTTTCGCCGGCGGACAGCTACTTTATTCCGGCAGGCGGAAGACAGATAAAGATAAAGGGCAAGTGCTCATTCATAGCAACCAAATTGTAAAGGAAAGAAGGTCATAAGATGGATTACAGAGAAAAATACGAGTATTGGATAACGGCGGACTGCTTTGACGAGAACACAAAAAACGAGCTTAAGGCCATAACGGACGACAAGGAGATCCAGGAGAGATTCTATAAGGATCTGGAGTTCGGCACCGGCGGCCTCCGCGGCGTAATAGGCGCAGGCTCCAACAGGATGAACATCTACACCGTAAGGAAGGCTACCCAGGGACTGGCGAATTATATAATCAAGAACAACGGCCAGGACAGGGGAGTTGCCATTGCATTCGATTCCAGGATCATGTCTCCGGAATTCTCCCTTGAGGCGGCGCTCTGCCTCAACGCCAACGGCATCAAGACCTACAGGTACGATACGCTTCATCCCACTCCCATGCTGTCATTTGCGGTAAGGCAGCTGAAGTGCATCGCCGGCATCGTTGTAACGGCCAGCCACAACCCCAGGGAATACAACGGCTATAAGGTATACTGGGAGGACGGCGCACAGGTAACGCCTCCCCACGATATCGGCATCATCGACGAGGTAAACGCCATCACCGATTACGCGGAGCCTAAGACCATGTCCCTTGAGGATGCAAAGGCAGCGGGCCTTTTCAACGTACTCGGAAAGGAGATGGACGATGAGTATATCTCCACGATCAAGACCTACATAATCCATCCCGAGATCATCGAGAAAGAATCAAAGGACATCAAGATCGTCTACACGCCTCTTCACGGCACGGGAAATCTCTTTGTAAGAAGAGTACTTAAGGAGCTGGGCTTCGAGAACGTATACGTTGTAAAGGAGCAGGAGCTTCCCGACGGCAATTTCCCTACGGTTCCATATCCCAATCCCGAGGATCCCAAGGCCTTCAAGCTGGCCCTTGAGCTGGCGGAGAAGGTGGATGCGGACATCGTAATGGCCACGGATCCCGACGCCGACAGACTGGGCATCTTCGTTAAGGATGCAGCCGACGGCGAGTATAAGATCTTCAACGGCAACATGCTTGGCACCCTTATCGGAGAATACATTTTGAGGGAAAGAGAGCTTAACGGCACCCTTCCCGAGAATGCCGCATATGTTACGACCATAGTAAGTACCAATCTTTCACAGGCCATAGCAAAGGCACATAATACAAAATGCTTCGAGACACTTACGGGCTTCAAATGGATCTGCGGACAGGTAAAGCAGTTCGAGGATGCAGGAAATTCCTACAAATATGTTTTCGGTTTTGAGGAGAGCTACGGATGCCTCATCGGCGACTATGTAAGGGACAAGGATGCCGTTTCGGCCGTAATGATGCTCGCCGAGATCGCATCATACTGCAAGGCCAACGGAGAGACACTTCTCGACGAGCTTGAGAAGATGTATAAGAAATACGGTTATTACGCAGAGAGGCTCCGCGCAGTTGTTATGCCCGGCATGGACGGTGCCGAAAAGATCAAGGCCCTTATGGAGAAGCTGAGGAGCGATCCTCCCACGGTCATCGGCGGCTACAAGGTAAAGGAGTTCAGGGATTACAGATCCCAGATCTGCATCGACCCCGAAACGAAGGAAGAGCATCCTACGGGCATCCCTTCATCAAACGTTCTCTATTTCGATCTTGAGGGCGACTGCTGGTGCTGCATGAGGCCTTCAGGTACAGAGCCCAAGATCAAGTTCTACATGGGCGCAAAGGATGAGACCATGGATGCGGCTAAGAAGAGGACAGAGGATATCGAGACGGCGCTTACGGAGATCGTTGAAGGCTGAGGAGGCTTTGGATGAAAGGCATTATTCTCGCGGGAGGCAGCGGAACGAGGCTTTATCCCCTTACGCTGGTGACCAGCAAGCAGCTGCTGCCCGTATACGATAAGCCGATGATATATTACCCGCTCACCGTTTTAATGGAGGCGGGCATAAGGGAGATACTCATCATCTCGACCCCCGCCGACACGGGCAGGTTTGAGGCCCTTCTGGGGGACGGCAGCAGGCTGGGGATAAGCCTGTCCTATAAGGTGCAGGAAAGCCCCGACGGCCTGGCCCAGGCGTTCATACTGGGCAGGGAATTCATAGGCGGCGACAGCTGCGCCATGATACTGGGAGACAACATCTTCCACGGCGCATCCCTTAAAAAGCAGCTGGTGAAAGCTGCGTCACGCAACGAGGGCGCCACGATCTTTGCATGCAGGGTAAAGGATCCCGCCAGGTTCGGAGTCGTGGAGTTTGATGATGAGAACAGGGCCGTTTCCATCGAGGAAAAGCCGAAGGTGCCGAGATCTGACTATGCCGTAACGGGTCTGTACTTTTACGACGGCAGGGTCACCGGATTTGCAGAGAGCCTTAAGCCCTCAGACAGGGGAGAACTGGAGATAACGGACCTGAACGTCATTTACCTTGAAAGAGGCGAGCTCAACGTGGAACTCCTGGATGATGACGCCACATGGATGGACGCCGGAACCCAGGAGGCCCTCCGCAGGGCGGCGGACTTCATATATGAAACAGAAAAAAAGGAAGGCCGGAAGACGGGCTGCCCCGAGGAGTCGGCGTTCCTTAACGGCTGGATAACAGGGGAACAGCTCCGGGAAAGCTGCGAGATGTATCATAATGAATACGGGCAGTATCTCAGGGAGCTTTCCGGAAGAGGGCAGTCCGATGAAGGTTAGGAAGACATCCATCGAGGGGCTCCTCGTTATAGAGATGGTAAGACACGGTGACGCGAGGGGCTGGTTCAGGGAGGATTATAACAGGGAGAGATATTCGGAAGCCGGGATAACGAATGTGTTCGTTCAGGACAACCACTCTTTTTCGGCGAAGAAGGGAACTCTCCGCGGCCTTCATTATCAGGCGGATCCCATGAGCCAGGCAAAGCTGGTGCACTGCACGAGAGGCAGCGTCATCGACGTGGCCGTGGACCTGAGGCAGGGCTCGCCCACATATTTAAAATACGAGACAATCCTTCTTACGGAGGATAACGACCTTCAGTTCTATATCCCCAGAGGCTTTGCCCACGGATATCTCACGCTGGAGGATAATACGGAATTTGAGTACAAGGTGGATAATGTATATTCACCGGAGCACGACAGGGGGATACGGTACGACGATCCCGATATCGGCGTGGACTGGGGCGGACTTCTGAAGGACATCACCCCGGTACTGTCGGAGAAGGATATAAACAGCCCGTATCTAAAGGATTCGGACGCCGCATTCGTTTACGGCGGATGATGCTGTAAACCTTCCGTACTGAAAGACGGTACGGCATCCGTTATATCACGGCTGCCGGGCGGAAGCTGCAGCAAAAAGGTCATCGATATGAATATTCTTGTAACAGGCGGTGCCGGTTTTATCGGCAGCAACTTTCTGCATTACGAAAAAGAACATCATCCGGAGGACAGGCTTATTTGTTTTGATCTCCTTACCTATGCCGGGAATCCCGATTCCATAAAGGATCTGGAGGAAGGCCCGGGCTACAGGTTCGTTAAAGGGGACATAGCAGACAGAGAGGCGGTGTTCTCTGTTTTTGAGCAGGAAAAGCCGGATATCGTTGTCAACTTTGCCGCGGAATCCCATGTGGACAGGAGCATCGAGGACCCGGAGATATTCGTTCGGACGAATATCTGCGGTACAACGACGCTTATGGACGCCTGCGTTAGGTACGGCGTTAAAAGGTTCCATCAGATATCCACCGACGAGGTATACGGCGACCTGCCGCTTCTTCGGACAGATCTTTTCTTTACGGAAGAGACCCCCGTTAAAACGTCGAGCCCCTACAGCTCTTCAAAGGCGTCAGCCGACCTTTTCGTAATGGCCTATAACAGGACCTACGGGCTGAACACATCGATCAGCAGGTGCTCCAACAATTACGGGCCTTACCAGCACCCGGAAAAGCTTATACCAAAGTCGATTACAAATGCGCTCAATGGTGTAAGCATACCGGTCTACGGCGACGGCCTCAATGTGAGGGACTGGCTCTACGTGGAGGATCACTGCAGGGCGGTGGACATCATAATGAGGAACGCGCCTTCGGGCAGCATCTACAATGTGGGCGGCCACAACGAGATAGCAAATATCGATCTGGTGAGGACCCTTTTAAAGGTGCTGGACAAGGACGAAGGCCTGATAAGCTTCGTTAAGGACAGGCCCGGCCATGACAGGCGGTACGCCATAGATCCTTCCAAAATAGAAAAGGAGCTCTCCTGGACGCCGGAGACGGACGTGGAGAGCGGGCTTAAAAAGACGGTCGGGTGGTATCTGGACCACACCGGCTGGTGGAGCGCTTTAATATGAAAGTACTTGTAACGGGCGCAGAGGGCCAGCTGGGAAGCGATATAGTAAAATGCCTTGCGGCAGAGGGCTATGATGTAAAGGGCATCGACCTGGGCGACTGCGATATCACTGCCCGGGAAGAGATAACGGGACTTCTTGAAAGGGAGGACCCCGACGCAGTGATACACTGCGCAGCCTACACGGCCGTGGACAGGGCGGAGGACGAGCCTGAAAAATGCTTTGCCGTTAATGCGAAGGGCACGGAGAATATTGCCCTTTACTGCGGACAGCGCGGGAAGAGGATGATATACTTCTCCACCGAATACGTTTTCCCCGGCGACGGCGACAGGCCCTATGCGGAGGATGATGAAACAGGTCCCCTCAATGTATACGGAATGTCAAAGGAAGCCGGTGAACGGACCGTAAGGGAAAACGTGCCGGAGCATTTCATCATAAGGATATCATGGGCATTTTCCGATCACGGCACCAATTTCGTGAAGACGATGCTGAGGCTGTCGGAGACCCGGGATACGCTTAAGATCGTGGATGATGAGACCGGCTCTCCCACATATACTCCGGACGTCGCGGAAAAAATGACTTTCTTCCTGGAGAGCGGAGGCTTCGGTACATACAACATGACAAACGAGGGCTTTGTAAGCTGGTACGGCTTTGCGGAAAAGGTATTCGAGCTGGCCGGAAGGGATGTAAGGCTGATCCCCGTGACCACGGAGGAGTACGGCGCAAAGGCCCGCAGGCCTTTGAATTCAAGGCTTTCGAAGGATAAGCTGGCATCATCAGGGGCAGGGCTTCTGCCGTCCTGGGAGGATGCACTGGAGCGATGCATAAATTCGCTTCTGAATGTTCAAAATTGACAGATTCTTAATTATGGTTTATGGTAACATAACGTAATTTTTTGTTTTTGAGTGGTGTTTAACATCACGGCAGGATTTACTTATTCTCAGGAGATCATATTTTGAGCAATAAATACGGATCCATTGATGATTTTGTGCAGGAGCAGCAGAATCTCAAGAGGAAGAACGCCGATAACGGCGGACACGGTAAAAAGGGGAATACAGCGAGGACCATAGGAATAGTGCTCTGTACGATACAGCTGCTTTTATCCCTTGCCTTTATGGGGCTCCTTATTTATGTGAACCTGCTTCCCATGAAGTATCTTATCTTCATCGGGGCGGTGCTTCTTATACTCTGGGCTGCGGCGTTCCTGCTCCAGTTCAGGAGAAAGATCAACATTATAGGAAAGGTCATAGCCGTAGCGGTCTCGGTGGTGCTTGTCATCGGTATACGGTATGTGACCGTTACCAATAATGTTATCGATGAGATCACAAAAAAGAATCAGTCCAAGGCAGTAATAGCCGTGGCTGTTCTGAAGGACGACCCGGCACAGTCTCTCCAGGATGCATCGGGTTACGAATTCGGTATACAGAAGAGCTTCGGCCGAAAGGAAGTAGACCAGGCTGTGGAAGATATGGGCAAGTCCCTCGGAAAACAGCTTTCGATCACGGAGTATTCCAGCTCGCTGGATCTTATCAACGGCATACTCGACGGCGAGTGCAGGGCCATCATCATCAACCAGAGCATGCTCTCTACTTATGATGAACTGTATTCCACGGTAATAAATCCCGACGATGACGAGGAATTCTCCGACAAGATAAGGCTCATCCATACGGAAGACATCGTGGTGGAGGAGAATTCCGAGACGAAGGCCCCCGATACCGATTACGTTACATCACAGTGCTTCGCGATCTACGTCAGCGGCAACGACCAGTACGGCGACCTTACCACCACCGGCAGAAGCGATGTCAACATCATCATCTTTATCAACCCGGATACAAAGCAGGTACTTCTTCTCAGCACACCCAGGGATTACTGGGTACAGATACCGGACGTCACCGGACAGTACCGCGACAAGCTGACCCACGCCGGCAACTACGGCATCGAGACATCCATCGCCACGCTGGAGCAGCTGTACGACTGCAAGATCGATTATTACATCAAGATCAACTTCGATTCCGTTGTTCAGATCATCGATGCGCTGGGCGGTGTAAATGTTTATTCCGAGCAGGAGTTCACCAGCAACGCGGGACTTCACTTCAACCAGGGCTACAACTATATGGACGGAAAGATCGCCATAGAGTTCGTCAGGGAGAGGAAGCATCTGGTGGGCGGAGACTTCGCAAGAGGCCGCAATCAGATGGCTGTTATCACTGCCATGATAGACAAGCTCACATCACCGGCCCTCCTCATGAACTACGGACCGCTTATGGAGAGCATAGAGGATACGTTCAGCACCGATATGCCGCAGGAGAACATCAAGGCTCTCGTGCGCATGCAGCTTGACGACAACGCGTCATGGAACGTGGTATCCTATGCGGCCAAGGGAACGGGCGCCTACGATTACTGCTACACGACGGGATCCCAGGCAGCGGTGGTCTATGCAGACGAAGCTTCTGTAGCAGTGGCACAGCAGCTTATAAAGGACCTCAAGGAAGGAAAGACCATCCAGGACCCCGAGACCGAGACAGACGACCTTACGAACATTGAAACGACTGCTTATTGATGCAGAAGGAGGCAATATCATGAAGATAAGACTTTTGGCTGTTTTTGCGGCGCTGCTTATGCTTGCCGCCGGATGCAGGATCAAGAAGATCAGCGGCTCCGACAATAACGTGCAGAACATCGTTGTTGAAGAAGCCCAGCAGTCACAGTCCGAGTCGGAGAAGCAGACCGAAACGGAAAAGCAGACAGAGACCGAAACGGAATCGGAGACCATCATGGAAGCCCTCGTTATCGGTGATGCCGGTGAAGGCGGAAGCGTTAATATAAGGGCCGAGGCAAATACCACATCCGAGATCGTGGGATCATTCCCGACAGGCGCAGAAGCGGTCTATCTCGGTGAGGAGAACGGTTTCTACAAGATCAGCTATCAGGGCGTAGAGGGCTATGTAAGCATGGATTACGCCACGAAGGAGTAAACTATAGCATTTAACGGATATCTCCGAAGTCTTGAAAAGCTGCTGTTCCCGTCCAGGTGTCCGGTATGCGGGGAGATCGTCAGGGAAGGCATCATCCACCTGAAGTGTTTCAGGAGGATAGCCGGGACCGGCGACATCAT
>JAFRYJ010000219.1 GCA_017437705.1 Lachnospiraceae bacterium | reverse complement strand
GGCTGCGGACGGAATGACCATAACTGCCGCAGCACCCGATATGGCGGATGCCCTTACGGCCCTCAAGCTTTATGATCTGAGGGACATTAACACCCGTGAGGAATACCCGGGCGACAAAGCCTTTTCGGCATCGGTCCACAGCTATACCCATACGGCCAGCGATGCCAACAGCTCCCTTTACATGCAGGCCACGGGGACCGGCGGTTATACGGTGAAGGCAGTTTACAACAAGCAGACTACGGTGGAGAGCACCAACGGAGCTGCAAACGAAGTGACGATCTCGTCAGTGGTCGATCCGGCGAAGACCGGTTCTGTCGTTGCCCAGTTCCTGGCGCCCTGCGGCTATTCAAACAGACTTACGGTGCGTCTTACGAAGACTGTAAACGGGATCGAGTATTATCAGGATTACGACATCCTGTTCGTCAGGGAGCTGCACCTTAAGACTCTGTCGGCAACTGTGAACGGTGATGCCGTCATATTCAGGAACGAAGCAGGCAGCGCCGTTACTTACGACAGGGATATAAAAGACTATTATGTAAATGTTACCCTTCAGGATGAAGAAATGGTATTCTCGGCGACCTGGATGCAGAATTCGGATCCTCCCGGATGCGGATACTATATTGATGTAGACGATGTCATATATGAAGACCCTTCGTTATTCTCTGTCAATGTGCAGGCACTGGAGGCGGGGGACATCATCCCGGTGAAGGTGTGCCACGAGGATGAGAACTGCGGGGATTCCGTCTACAACATACATATCAACAAGGTGGAGCCGGTGGAGGTCAGCTTTGTCACGGATCCCGGCACAGCGACCGTGTTTGTGAAAGATACGGGCTCGGGCAAGCCTGTTTACGATACGGACGGGATATGGTACCTGTTTCCGGGCATCACCTATTCATATACGGTGAGCGCTCCCGGCTATTTGACTAAGCAGGAAACGACGACCCCGGAGGGGCCCGGCACCATAGAGGTGGCTCTCGATCCCGCTCCCGAGAATCCCGAGCTGGTGAAATTCGATGCGCCCTGGCCGTTCTTCAGAGCGGATCAGGACAACAACGGCGTCGTGGACTATCCCGTGCCCACAGTGGCAGAGGAAGCGATGCTCTACTGGGCGGTACAGCTGGGCTCCGGATATTCGGGAACAGCTGCGGGATGTCCGATACTGGTGGGCGACTATCTGTACACCTACGGCTCAAGGAAGGCTCCCGGTGAAGCGGTGACAAGGCCTGTCATTTATAAAATCAACACCATCACCGGCGAGGAAGAGGGTTACGGCCTTATGGACCACGCCTCCAGTTTTGCCATCAACAGCCCGGCCTACGCCGACGGCATGATGTTCGTAGGTCTTTCAAACGGATGCGTTCAGGCATTCAACGCCGAGACCATGGAATCCGTATGGATATACAGGGACGAGCTGGGCGGCCAGCCCAACTGCCCTATAGTCTATAAGGATGGGTACATATACACCGGCTTCTGGAACGCTGAGGACAGGGTGGCCAGCTTCGTCTGCATACCCGTTACCGACGAGGTGCCCGGCGAGCCGCTGGAGGAGAAGAAGGCTGCATGGACATATACAAAGAAAGGCGGCTTCTACTGGGCCGGCGCCTGTGCGACGGACGATTACGTCATCGTAGGCACAGATGACGGCGAGGCCGGTTTCATGAAGGGCCACGGCCATGTGCTCACCTTCGATCCCGTATCGGGAAAGGTGCTGGGAGACCTGGAGCTGGCGGAGGCCGGCGACATCCGATCCTCCATGGTAAGGGACCCTGTTGACAGGAATTCTTTCTACTTCACCACCAAGGGTGGCTATTTTTACAAGGTTACCGTCGGGGAGAACGGATCACTGAGCAGCGACAGGCTGCGAAGGCTGAAGCTTTACAACTATCATGACGACCCGAAAAACCCGGCTGCCAGCACTTGCTCACCCGTTATATACAACGGCAGGGCTTATTTCGGAGTAAGCGGAACGGGAACGTTCGCGGCTTATACCGGACACAATATAACGGTAGTAGACCTGTCCACATGGCGCATAGCCTATACGGTGAGGACCCAGGGCTATCCCCAGACCAGCGGACTGCTGACGACTTATTACAGCGGTGATGACGGGACGGTCTATGTATATTTCCAGGACAATTTCCTGCCCGGAAAGACCAGGGTGCTGAGAGACAGGCCGGGACAGACGGAGCCTGATCTTACCGTACAGGAGGATGGGTATGAGGCAGCCTATGTGCTTTTCACGCCCTATGACGCTCAGTCCGAATACGCCATCTGCAGCGCCATCGCCGACGATTACGGAACGCTTTATTTCAAGAACGATTCCGCGTACATGATGGCCGTGGGCAGCACCATTGAGGAGCTGGAGATAACCCACATTCCCGACAAGGTGGCCTATGATGAAGGCGAGACCTTCGATCCCGCAGGCCTCAGGGTGACAGCCGTTTACACCAACGGAAAGACCAGGGACGTGACGGATTATGTGACCTGGTCTGAGGAGCCCCTTACGGAGGACGACAGCGAATTCGCCATCAGGTTCGAGCACGTGATGTATCAGGACAGGGACGGCGAGGCCGGACAGGAGATCACGCCGCCCACTGCCTACATTCACCTGACCATAGGTGATGAGGAAGAGATCTGGGGCGACGTGGATCAGGACGGAAGGATAACGGACAACGACATGGATCTTGTATGGGCTTACGTTAAGGGCACCGGCGAGCTTACGGAGGAAGAGATACAGACCGGTGACATAAACGGAGACGGGAAGCTGAACATGTCGGATGTGCTGAAGTATTACAGGTATCTGAAGGGAAAGATAGCATCACTGAAACCGTGATATTTATAGATCAACATAATGAAAACAGGGCGGCGCTGCCGCCCTGTTTGTGTTAAGATGATACTATGAAAGAGAAAAGAGTGCGCATAACATTTTACGGCAGGGTGCAGGGAGTGGGCTTCCGGTACCGGGCCTATCATATAGCGAGGGCACTGGGCATCACAGGTTATGTCCGGAACAATTACGACGGCACCGTGGAGGTGGAGCTCCAGGGGAGCTCTGAGGCTATAGATACCTTCTACGGCATGATAAACAACCAGCGCTACATAGATATAGAATACATGGATATCAGGGATATGGAGCCCGTTTCGGATGAAAGGGGCTTCGGCATCAGGGATTAGGATGAAAAGAAATTACAAGTTTTTGATAAGCTACGACGGATCCAGGTATAAGGGCTGGGAGCATCAGCCCGGGGCCCAGACCGTACAGGGAAAAATAGAAACGGTGCTGTCGAAGATGGTATATGGGGAAAACTACGACGGGCCTGTTATAGAGATAAACGGCGCGGGACGCACCGACGGCGGGGTCCACGCCAGGGGCATGTGCGCCAATGCGTTTTTCGAGACGGAGCTTTCGGAAGAGGAGATAAAAGACTACATGAACCATTATCTCCCGGACGACATCGGCATCGACGAAGTGCGGATCGCCTCAGACCGCTTCCACGCAAGGTATAACGCAACGGGAAAGACCTACAGGTACAGCTGTTATTACGGTGAGGAAAAGCCTGTTTTTGAAAGGAAATTCCTTACGGTGCTGGAGGAGCAGCCGGACGTTGAGAAGATGCGCGAGGCGGCGGAACACCTCACCGGCACCCACGATTTTCTTGCCTTCTGCGGCAATGCGTCGAAGATGAAGAAATCCACGGTCCGCACTGTGGACAGCATAAAGATAAATGAGAACGGGC
>JAFRYJ010000014.1 GCA_017437705.1 Lachnospiraceae bacterium | reverse complement strand
GTATGAAACGGCCAGGGGTTCCGTCCTGGTGTAGATGCATGTTCCGGAGTAGCCCTTTTTATCCGCATAATTCCAGAAGCTTCTGTATCCGTCGAATTCAAGATCTATCTGCCCCTGCTGCAGCTTCGTCTCCTGCAGCGAAACGATGTCCGCAGCAAAGTCTTCGAATATATCCCTGACTCCCTGGTTTACCACGGCCCTCAGTCCGTTTACGGTCCACGCTATAAGTTTCATGATCTCCTCCTGCCTGTGATGCCTTCCGCCGGACCGGATCCCGGCCCTTAAATGCATCATTACACAAATCAAGATAACACATTTCCGCCAGGAAACAAAGCCCGTCGGCGGAGCTGTTATGATGCAGCCTTCGCGATTTGGAAACGGGAGGGCTGTTCACGCTGTTCAACAAAAAAGAGGCCTTCCTTCCGGACGACCTCTTTATCCTCTATTTATTATCAGCCGTATTTACGCGAGCTTAATAACATTCACAGCCTGAGGGCCTTTTTCTCCGTTCACGACTTCGAATTCCACCGCAGCGCCTTCCTCGAGGGATTTGTAGCCTTCGCTTACGATGCCTGTGTAATGAACGAAAATATCATTTCCTTCTTCATCCGAGATGAATCCGTAACCCTTCTGGTTGTTGAACCATTTAACTGTGCCATTCATGTCATTATCCTCCAAGAAATTATAGTAACATCGATACATCGATTGACCTTTAAATAATATCACACTAAAATATGAATTGTCTATAAGAAAGCATGACAAAACTGTATTGTTGTAAGGAATTTTATCATGAACGAACCCTCCGGAGCCCCCCGTGAAAAAAACATATATCTTTCCCTGTTTCTGACCTTTCTGATGATCGGCGCCTTTACCTTCGGCGGCGGATATGCCATGATCCCCGTTATTCAGAGAGAGATCGTCGACAAACATCACTGGCTGGAAAAGGATGATCTTCTGGAAATGCTGGCTGTCTCCGAATCAACGCCGGGACCCATCGCCGTCAATTCCGCCACATATGTGGGATACAAAGTGGCAGGCACCGGCGGCGCCTTTCTTTCGACCCTGGGCGTCGTACTGCCCGCCTTTGTTATAATGTCGCGTTTGTCTCTGGTCCTTGAGGCTTTCAGCACGTTAAGGGCCGTCAGATATGCATTCATCGGCATAAGGGCCTGCGTCCTGGCACTGGTCCTTAAGGCTTTTATCTCCATGTTTAAACAGTGTCCCAAGGACATCCTGTCGCTCGTTATAATGGCTGCCGCAGCCGCCATCGTTACGTTTACGGGCATAAGCCCTATTTACGTGATCCTGGGCTGCGCCGCCGTGGGCATTGCGTTCACTTTGATAATGAAAAGGAGGGCCGGTAAATGATCCTCCTTGAACTGTTCATCACATTTTTGAAGATAGGGCTTTTTACATTCGGCGGCGGCTATGCCATGATCCCGCTGATAAACTCCGAGGTCCTTTCCAAAGGCTGGATGACGGCAGAGCAGCTGGTGGATTTTATCGCTGTCTCCGAATCCACGCCCGGGCCTTTTGCCGTCAACATATCAACTTATATCGGCATGGAGACCGCGGGTGTTTTGGGAGCAGTCTGTGCCACACTGGGTGTTGTCCTTCCCTCCTTCATCATCCTGCTTATTATTGCGAAATTCGTTGAAAAATTCCGCAAAAGCACTCTGGTGGAAGGCATTTTCAGGGGCATAAAGCCCGGCGCAGTGGGCCTGCTTTTCGCCGCTGTCATTTCCATAGGTTCCACAACGCTGTTCCCCACGGGCATAAATACCGGGATATTCGGATCTCCGCTGTTTTATGTTACAGCCTTCACGTTTATCCTCACCTTCCTGCTGAGTCTAAAAAAGGTGAACCCGATACTCCTGATATGCATGTCGGCCGTCATAGGCATAGCGGCGGGTTATTCGTTCAATTTGTAGTGTCTAAATACGGTAAAAGCTCCCTCGCGGGAGCTTTTTTGTTCCGGTATTCTGCTGACGCGTTATCCGACAGTCCGGGTGCGGCTATTTTGATATCTGTTTCAGAAGATCTCTCAGGTCTTCCGGCGTAAATTCGTATTTCTTATTGCAGAACTGGCACTTCGTTTCGATGGTCTCGCCGGCGTCCGCAGCCTCCTTCAGCTGCTCCTTTCCCATACTTATAAGGGCCTTCTCCACCTTCTCCCTGGAGCATGAGCACCTGAATCTTGTCTCCTCCACCTCAAGGATATTGTAATCTATGCCTTTAAATATCATGGCCAGAATAGTCTCCGGCGTCTCGCCGCGGTCCAGGAGCACCGTCATCGTTTCCATAGCGGTGATGTTCTCCTCCAGCCTCGTTATGAACTCATCATCCGCATCGGGCATAAGCTGCAGTATGTATCCGCCGGCCTGCCTGACCGTAAGATCCGTATTAACCAGCACGCCCAGTGCCACCACTGAATTTACCTGCTCCGAAGCATTGAAATAGTAGGCCAGATCCTCTGCGATCTCGCCTGATACTATATTGGTCTCTCCTATATAGGGCTCTTTGAGGCCCAGATCCTTTATTACGGAAATGGTACCCTGACCTACGGCCCTGCCCACGTCAAGCTTTCCGCCCGCTTTGGGCGGAAGGTCCACATGGGGCTCGCCGGCATAGCCTTTGACGTTACCTTTGCTGTCCGACGTAACGATTATTCCACCCACGGGCCCGTCTCCCAGGACCCTTATGGTCTGCTCGTCCTTATCGCCCTTGAGCATGCAGCCCATGATGGCTCCTGCCGTAAGTGTCCTGCCCAGCGCAGCCGTGACAACAGGCCATGTGTCGTGGGCCTTTCTGGCCTCCTCCACCAGCTCTTTTGTGTCTGCCACAAAGACTCTTGCCATTTCCCTGCTGTCCGCCGCTCTCAAAATCTGATCCACTTTATTTCCCCTTTTCTTTTGCAACTATGAGGACTCTCTCGCTGTCCTCTTTAGCGGGATCAAAGCTGTAGTCGTCGTATGACGCTATATACTCCATGCCCGCCTCTTCGATAAGCCTTTTTATATGCTCTTCGGTATACGCTCTCTGGATATGCTCCTCGCAGCTCTTCCCGTAACGCCCGTCCGGCTCTTTAATAAAAAGCGTAAGGTAATAGGTGTTTATGCCTGTTTCAGCATCGTAGGAATTCTCCCAGATAAAACTTCCGCTTTCACCGTTCTCGGCTATCACTGAATCGCCTATGTTCCCGTAATACTGCGGCGTGCATATATCAAATATGAACAGCCCCCCGGGATCCAGGAAATTGTTGGCAAGCCTCAGGGTCTTCAGCATACCGGCATCATCCGTAATATAATTCATGCTGTCGCATACGCTTACAAAGGCCTTTACGGTGCCGTAGAGATCCATTTCTGTTATGTCCTGCCTGAGCCACAGCACCTCGCGCTCCGGATCCTTTTCCATGGCTTCGCCAAGCATTTCCTCCGAGCTGTCGATGCCTATCATGTCGAATCCCGCGTCCTTTAAAAGCATGGTCATGATGCCGGTGCCGCAGCCAAGGTCGGCGGCGATCCCGTCTTCGATCCCCGCCTCCTTCAGCTCCTGAAGGATCCTGTCCCGCCACTCTTCGTAGGGGACGTTCTCCATAAATTCGTCGTAAACCTTTGAGAATTCATTATAGCTCATTTTGTTCCTGCCCCGGAGCATTCTCTGACGGCATGCGTTAAATCGCATGCTCATTCAGTATATGCACCTCTTTTCTGTTTCTTACGGAATAGAGCACGGCTTCCTTCACCGGGAGTCCGAGAGTCATCTCCAAAGCTCTTATATACCAGGCCATCTGAACCGAATACCTGTCTTTAAGGACCGCCTCTTCGGATCCGGGCCTTATACGGTCCGTCTTGTAATCAACGATGACGATCTTTCCGTCCTCTTCGAAAAAGGCGTCCGTTATGCCCTGGATGATCACCTGCTCGTCAGATACTATATCAGTATACACATTCGATGCGGGAACGGAAATAACAAACTGCTGCTCTCTTTTGAGAGTTCCCTCTTCCGCAGCCTTCTTCATCCTCCGGAATATCTCCGTATCGCTTAAGTTCATAAAGAAGCCGGGATCGATGAGATCCTTTACTTCTTTGCTTATCAGGCCTTTTCCGCAAAGCTCTTCCACAAGCGCCGTTATCTCCTCTTCGGAACAGTCCCTGCCGGGATCCATTACCTCGAAGATCTTGTGCACTGCCGTTCCGAGAAGGGATGCCTCTTCCGAGCCCTCGCCCGCATTTGCCTCGGGAAGCGGTGTATATGCCTCCTCATCTTCATCACCCAGGCCGTGCTTCAGGGCCGAAACGGAGACCTTTGCGGGAAGATGAGTATCCGCCTCAAATCTGTATGAGGCTGACCGCTCTCTCATGTTCTTCAGAAGTTCTTCATCCCAGATATCATCTCCAGATATTCCATCGAGATCCTCCCTGGTGATCCTTCTGTCCGAAGTCTTTGCCCCGCCGGTATCGTCGGGGTCTGCATCGACATCCCTTAGTTCAAAAAGCCTGTCCCCCCGGTACACCGCCACAGGCATTATCCAGTCGAGATAATTCAAATGATCCTTGAGATAAACGGTATTTATGACGCTGTCCGCGGCAGGCTTCCAGCGTGGCATTCCAGCCTTGGAATTGTCCTTATCCTTATCCTCCGCCGTCCCCACCATGTAAAGCCTGTCCCTGGCCCTGGTAAGGGCAACGTAGAGGATCCTCATCTCTTCGTTTATCAGCTTTCCTTTTAACTTATTGGCTATGGCCTTCCTCACAATGCTGTCAGCCGTGGTGCGCGCAGCCGTATCGTAGGTCTTTAAGCCCATGCCCAGCTCATCGTCTATAAGGACCCCTGCGCTGGTATCTTTTGTATTAAAGCCCTTCTGCATATCCATGACGAATACCACCGGGAACTCCAGTCCCTTACTCTTGTGGACCGTCATGATCTTCACGCTGCTTGAATCCGCCGCCGTTATTGATTCGCCCAGCTCCACCGTTTCGTCCTCCTTCAGGCGCTTTACATACCTGAGGAAATTAAACAGCCCTCTGTAGGATCCCTTCTCATATTCCGCAGCCTTCGTTATCAGAAGGTCTATGTTCGAAAGTCTCCGGCCGCCTCCGGGCATTGACGCCACATACTCCCTTATGCCGAATCTCCCGGCAAACAGCTCTATGTACTCGTGCAGAGGATAAACGCTTCGGAGGCTTCTCATTTCCCTCATGGTCTCCAGAAAGCCCTTTACCTTACGCCCTGTTTCCATATCCTTTCCGGCGGCCTCAAGACAGCTTTTGTATAAGCTGCCATTTTCCCCGGTGCGCTTTATAATTACGAGCTCGCTGTCGGTAAAGCCTCCGGCCGGTGAAAGCATCACCGCTGCCAGGGGAATGTCCTGATCCATGTTGTCCATAAGCGACAGGCATGAAAGCATAAGCTCCACCTCAAAGCTGTCGAGGAATCCCGTTGTGGAATCCACCTCCGCCGTTATACCCAGCTCCGCCAGCTTATTGGCAGTCTCCTCGCCTTTTCCGCCGGCCATGCTGCGCATGAGTATGCCTATATCGGAGAACCCGGCTTTTCTGAAAGCCTTATTTGTCTTATCGTAGATGTCGATGCCGTTTTCAGGGTCGGTTATCCTTTTTATCTCCCTGCCTATCTCCAGTGCCTGCCGTTCCACGAGCGAAAGAGGATCGTCCTCTGCCGGCCTGATCCTGATGATATATGCTTTCTGATCCGGTCCCGCGCCGGCGCCCCTGCTTCCCTTCAGCTTCTGAAAGCTGTCGTAATCCAGCTCGCCGGTCTCTCTTGTCATGATGCTTTCAAATATCGCGTTTACCGGCTCTATGACTGCATCCGTGCTCCTGAAGTTCGCCTGCAGGTCCACCTTCATGCGGGGACCTTCGTTTCTTGTAAAGGCGTCATACTTTTCCAGGAAAATGTGGGGATCGGCGCTTCTGAAACTGTAAATGCTCTGCTTTACGTCGCCCACCATGAACATCCGGTTATGGCCCTTCCCTGTGCTCTTAAGCGCGGAAAGTATCCGCTCCTGGACCTCGTTCGTATCCTGGTACTCGTCGATCATTATCTCGCGGAAGCTGAGCGAAAGCTCTTCCGCTTTCGCTGTCTTCCGCCAGATCCCGTTGTCGTTATATGTGAGGAGCTCCAGTGCAAGATGCTCGATATCGCTGAAATCCAGCATGTTCCTGTCCTTCTTTGCCTCCGTGAATCTCTCCCTGAACTCCAGTGCCAGATCCACGAAAAGATCCGCTGCACCCAGGAACAGCATTACCGCCTTTTTCTCCACCTCCGGGCCTTTTCCCAGGAAATACTTGTTGATATGATCATTTATAATGTTTCTGACCGCACTTACCCGTTCCTTCGCATTGTCAAAGAGTTCTTTCTCTTCTACGCCTTTTTTCCTCACACTACGCATGTCTCCCTTATCAATGGGCGTATATGCGCACATACTGCTGAAATCGCTGCATGAATATGCACCCTTCAGGCCGGACAGAATATTCTCCGTAAAGCGATACAGTTTCTCCAATCCAGGATGACCGCCGATCTCCGCCAATACAGACTCGAGTTCTCTGATGCTGCTTCCAAGCCTGTCCCGTATCTCATCCGTGATATATCTTACCGCAGGCATATCATCAATACTTTCGCCTTCGCCCAAACCTCCGGTCTTCAGGCTGTTCATCCATTTCACCGGCTCAGGTCTGCTGCAGGATGCATTGTAGATCGACAGGATCATTTCCTCCAGCCTGTTGCTTTCAGCCCTGTTGTCCCTGTACATGGACGACAGCTCCGAAAAAACATCCTCTCTGTTCCCGTAATGATCCTCCAGCATCTTGTTAATGATATCCGATCTTAAAAGCCTGAGATCGTTTTCATCGGCGGTCTCAAAGCCGGGGTCTATATCCAGTGCGCTGAAGTTCTCTTTTATCAGCCGGCTGCAGAAACTGTCTATTGTCATGATATGAGCGTGAGGTACCATGATCTCCTGCTTCCTCAGCCTTTCCTTTACCTCTTCGGGCGTATTCTTGTCCCCGATCTTCTCACTGAGAGCAGCCTCGATCTTCGCCTTCATTTCCCTTGCAGCAGCCCTGGTAAAGGTGACTACAAGGATCCTGTCAACATCCACGGGGTCTTTTTCATCGGTGATCATCCTTATCATGCGCTCAACAAGCACAGCCGTCTTGCCGGAGCCGGCTGATGCGCTGACCAGTATATCCGTGCAGGAATCGTCAAGTTCCATGGCTTTTTTCTGTTCGTCTGTCCAATTCTCAGCCATCCGCTTCCTCCTCCTGTTCAAGCATCTCCCAGATCTCCTCAGGGGTGTACTTTTTCGGTCTTCTGAAATCGTATCCGTCGATGGACAGATCGAAGCCGCACACAGCTTTATAGGGGCAGTATTCGCATGATGATTCCGATCCCTTTTTAAACGGATCGGCGGTAATTGCTCCCTCTGCGATCTCCCCGGCCATTATCTCTGACAGTTTCTTTACATGACGCTCCATCATGAGGAGCTGCTCCGGATCTGCGGCTTTTGTTACATTATTGTTAAACCCTCCACCAGTTTTGTATCCTGCCGGTATGATGTCTGATTTATAGCCATTTTCCATCCGGTTGTCCAGCGCCAGCAGAGTTTTCTCATCCCTGCTGACAATGCCTTTGGGTTTAAGTTCCGTTATCCTGTTCTTCTTTATCTCCTCATCATCCGCTCCGAAGCATTCCACATAGGGATCGTCGATGTTTATGTAAAAGACGGCGGCCGGCAGCACCGGTGCGGATCCGTCCTTTTTCATTTTCTGCTCCGTGATCTCGTTCAGATAAAGAAAGAGCTGAAGGTCTGTCCCCTCGTATACCCTGTCCAGGTGGAAATCCTTTTTACCGCTTTTGTAGTCGATGACCTTCAGGTATTCCCCGCCGTCCATATCGCAGACGTCCAGACGGTCCAGCTTTCCCCTGATGATGAGCTTTCTTCCGTTTCCCAGATCCATGGGCTTTGAAACGATCTTCTTCTCCGCCTCCGCAGTCCTGAAGGAAGAATGCTCCATCTGATATCTGAATACGGCAGCTGCATTTTCGGCGACCCTGACGATCGTATCCATAATTTCCATGTTCCTGGCGGTATCGGTGATGGCGCCGGTGCTGCAGTCCTCAAAGGCTTTCTCCACGCCCTCCGTCACCATCGCACGGATCTCGTCTTCCGAAAGATCCTGCCATGAAATGCCTTTGTCCTGCATGGTCTTTGCCACGATCTCGAAGGCCCTGTGATAGATATTGCCCAGTTCAACCTGGCGCAGCTTCAGCTCTTTTCGTTCCTCAAGTCCCAGGGTGTAGGCCGCAAAGTATCTGTATTTGCACGCTGCAAACTTCTCCAGTGCCGTAACGCTTATCCTTAGAACGCCGTCCTCAAACAGAAGGTCCGCCGCCGCAGGCTCCAGCGCAGGATGCTCATCACCGGAAAACGCACCGCTCTCCAGCTTTTCAAGCATTGTGCGGCCGGCATCATCACCCTTTAAGAAAGCCACTGCCTGCCTGAACCGGCCGTCTGCCTCTTTTGATGCCTTAAGTGAAAGATCCCCTGCCACCGCATATAAAGGATCGCCCTCGTATAGCGTTAACTCACACTTCCCGGCCTCCAGTTTCTGAAGCACCTGCGTGATCTTGCCGATAAGGCTTGAGGGCCGGAGCGCCCTGTTGTCGGTGCCCGTCCTTGAAAATGTTAAATAGAGCTTTTCCTCCGGTTTTGAAAGTATCGTATAAAGATAAAACCTCTCTTCGCAGGCCTTTTTCTGCCTGTCCGGCGAAAGCGTGACATCGTATTCCTTGAGGATCTTTTTGTCCCCGTCGTTCAGAACGCCGCCTGTGCTTATGGGCGCAGGTATGAGGTTGTCGTTGAGACCGGCGAAAAACAGCATTTTAACGTCCGAAAGCCTTGTCCTTCTGACGTCGCCGATAACGGTCTCATCCTGGACAGAAGGCACGACCCCCAGCTTAACGTTGGAAAAGCCCTCCTCGAGGATGCTCATGAATTCCCTGAGGCCCATCGCCTCATCGCCCATTATCCCCGAAAACTTGTCGAATATATCCTCAACGGCGTCGTAAACTCTACCGTATTCCTGGGCTCTTGAGGGCATTCCTCTTTTCAGGAATCCTTCCGCGATCTCCTGCAGCCTTTCCCTGACGTTAAGCTCTTCCGAAAGCCTGCGGATACCGCTGCATCTTTCACTTACGGTAAGTCCGCTTTTGAAGATGCTCTCCTCGCAGCGCATGAATATATCGTATATACTGCTCCTGATGCCGTTTAAACGCTCTGCCTCATCGGGATCCTCCGGGGTCCATTCCCCTTCCCAGGCATTTTTGCTGCGTATGCCGAACTGCAGGGCGTAGTTGTCCGCGGCGTCGATATCTTCGTCCGGTATGCCCGTCAACCCCGATCTAAGAAACGAAAACAGAGGATCATACATAAACCCGCTGATCGTTGTATTCAAAAGCTCCCGGATAAATTCCACATAGGCGTTGCCCTCGATGGAACGCTTGTCGTCCATGAAATACGGTATCCCGAAGTGCTTGAAATTCTTTTCGAAAAATCTTCTGTATGTCTCCTGGTCCGAGGTGATGACGGCAAAATCCCTGTATCTGTATCCCTCCTGCTTGACCAGCCTGTCTATCTCATCCGCGATATAATAAGTCTCTTCATCCAGATCCGTACATTCCGTCAGCTTAACGTCTTCCGGGATCTTATCCATTTGAACCTGGTCTTTTCTGAATATATTCCGCTCTATATAGGAGATCTCCGGACTTTTCTTATCCGAATACGGGTTTTTAATAATGAGATCCCTGTCCGGGTCCCGCTTTGTCCCGGTCTCCCTGCAGAGCTCTTCCAGCTTCATTATCGTTTCCTTCGTAATGCCGAACAGCTCCTCCTCCGCGGGCTTTGAAAAGGGCTTCTCCCTTTCATCCACCGTAAGGGCGATCTTCACCCCGAGGCTGTTTTTCAGGATCTTTTCCACGATGTCCAGCTGGGAAGGCGTAAAACCGGTAAATTCATCGAACATAAAATAACTGTTTTTTACCAGCTCCGACCTGTCCATAACATCACGGCATGATGTGAGAAGCTCCTCGGAGGTCATG
>JAFRYJ010000218.1 GCA_017437705.1 Lachnospiraceae bacterium | reverse complement strand
CCGGATCTTCGAATATGCCGAAGACCGACGGCCCCGAACCGCTCATAACGGAGAGGCATGCTCCGTGCTCCTTAAGGAGCTCTATGGCTTCCCTTACCTGATGCTCCCTCTGCTCCGTAAAGCTCTGGAAGCTGTTGCCCGCCGCCCGGGCAAGCAGGTCAAGGTCCCCCTGTTCCAGTGCCGAAAGCACTCTGCCGATATCGTAATGCTCCCTTTCGGGATGATCGTCCAGCATTCGGTAAGCTTCGGCCGTCGATACCGATATGCCGGGCTTTATGATGACTATGTTCCCCCGCGATAGAGCACAGGCGGTGAACACCTTTTCTCCTCTTCCCGTACATACCGCGGTGCCGCCCCTTATGCAGAAGGGCACGTCCGATCCGATAAGGGCTCCTTTTCTCTCCAGCTCCTCCCGGCTGAGGCCCGCGCCGTACATGATGTTCAGGGCCCTGAGAACTGCTGCCGCATCGGTGCTCCCGCCGGCCAGGCCGGCCTGCACAGGTATCCGCTTTTTAATATCTATCCGGATACCCTCTTCGATCCCGCAGTCCCTGATAAAAACCTCTGCCGCCCTGTAAGCGGTATTGCCTGCATCTTCCGGAACTCCCGGGGCATCGCAATGCACCTCGATGCCGGGGCTCTTCATTTTTGCTGCCGTGATCTCGTCATACAGGCTTACTGTCTGCATGACGGATACGATCTCGTGGAAGCCGTCGGGGCGTTTATCCAGGATGTCCAGCATCAGATTGATCTTGGCCGGCGCCTTTATTCTTATGCCCTCCATGCCGCCTCCTTATGTATTTATGAGATTTTCAAGCAAAACAATGAATACCTTAAACATAATTTCAGATTGTACTTATAAATTGTACTAATTTTCGTACGCTTTGTAAAGTAAAAATATTCAATAATTCTTAGTTATTTTTGGGCATGATGCACATAACTTTCGGGCGCAGTTTCAGTTTCGGCAAACGCTCGGCTGCAGCATATACGCAGGCACAAAAGGACCGGGGTGCGAACTGTATCCGCTCCCCGGTCCCTGTCATTGTTTTTTATCAGGCTATGTTTATCTGGCACATCTGCATCGTGGTAAGGGCCGCATCATGGGTGGCAGGCGTAACGCCGGCGCAGCATGCGGGGTCAACACTTACTTCGGACTCATAAAGATTTGCCTTGATCATAAGCGCATTGGATATGACGCAGATGTCGGTGCAAAGGCCTATAAGCTCCACGTTCACGTTTTCGCCGTCTGCGTATTCCGTTATCTTCTCAGCAAGGTCAAGGCTGCCGAAGGTGGGCTTTTCAACTATCTCGGCTCCTACCTCTCCCAGCGCTGCCGCGATCCTGTCGTTGAGCAGCCATCCGTGGGTCCCCCTGATGCAGTGGGGCACGGGAAGATGCCTTCCTTCAGCTGTTTCCATGTAATTCTCTCCGTGGGTATCCATCGTTGCATACACCTTTTTGCCCCTGTAGCTGAGGATCTTCTCCACAGCATTGTCAACTATGGCAACGGCTTCGGGCGTTCCGAGGGCCTCGTCGATGAAATCGTTCTGCAGATCTACCGCAACAAGTATCTCTTTCATTTTACACCTCCGTTATGATACAGGATGATCATGCTTTCGTTATATAATCCAGCGCTGCCAGGAGCTCTGCGCAAAGCACCGCTCCTCCTGCCGCGCCTCTCAGCGTGTTGTGTGACAGGCCTACGAACTTCCAGTCGAAGATCGTATCTTCCCTCAGTCTTCCTATGCTGACGCCCATACCGTTCTCATAGTCCACGTCAAGCTTCACCTGGGGCCTGTTGTCCTCTTCCAGATACTGTATGAACTGCTTCGGCGCGCTGGGCAGCTCCATCTTCTGGGGAAGGCCTTCATACCTGATGAGCCTTTCGATAAGCTCTTCCTTCGACGCCTTCTTTTCCAGATCCACGAATACCGCCGCCGTATGTCCGTCGGGCACCGGCACCCTGATGCACTGGGTGGAAATGATCGGGCCCGCGGCCTTTACGATCTCGCCGTTTTCGATATGTCCCCATATCTTCAGGGGCTCCTGCTCGCTCTTTTCTTCCTCGCCGCCTATGTAGGGTATAACGTTGTTTACCATTTCCGGCCAGTCCTTAAAGGTCTTTCCGGCACCGGATATGGCCTGATAGGTGGTGGCGATACATCTTACGGGGTTGAGTTCCATCCATGCGGAGAGCACCGGGGTATAGCTCTGGATCGAACAGTTTGGCTTTACAGCCACAAAGCCCCGGCTGGTCCCCAGCCTCTTCCTCTGAGTCTCTATGATGTGAGCATGCTCCGCGTTTATCTCCGGAATGATCATGGGCACGTCGGGAGTCCAGCGGTGGGCGCTGTTGTTTGATACAACGGGGATCTCCGCCTTTGCGTATGCATCCTCAAAGGCCCTGATCTCGTCCTTTTTCATATCGACGGCGCTGAACACGAAATCCACCTCGTTTCCGATGGCTTCGATATCGTTTACGTTCATCACCTTCATGTCACGGACGGCTTCAGGAACGGGCACCGTCATCTTCCACCTGCCCTCTACAGCTTCCCCGTACGTCATCCCCGCGGACCTGGGGCTTGCCGCCACTGCCGTGAGGCTGAACCAGGGATGCTTTTCGAGCAGTGTTACGAAACGCTGTCCCACCATTCCCGTTGCGCCGAGTACGCCTACTCTATACTTCCTGTCCTTCATCGCTTTCCTCCCTGTAGTTCTGTGCATCAAGCTCGAACCAGAATTCCACGCCGTTTTCACGGTTTATAACTCCGTATTTCTGACCCATGTTGTCCATGGCCGCCTTTACGATGGATAGTCCGACGCCGCTGCCGCCGTATTCCCTGGTCCTTGCCTTGTCCACTTTATAGAATTTATCCCAGATATTGTCGATCTCATCCTCCGGGATCTGCTCGCCGGTGTTGAATACGCTGACTCTTACCGTATCGCCGTTGTCACGGATGCCGATCTCTATGATCATATCGTCCTCGACATGGTTAAGGGCATTGGACAGGTAATTCGTAAACACCTCTGCAACAAGCTCCACATCACCCCATGCATAAACGGGTCCGTTGTCGTCGAAGACGAGCTTTGCGCCCTTCTGAATGAACAGGATGTTGGAATTATTGAGTATGTTCCCTATAAGATCCGTAACGTTGAAGTGCTCCATCACGACGTCGCTGTCGCCGGCCTCCAGCTGGTTCAGATCCAGCAGCTTCTTTACCATGTCGCTCATCTTGTTCGCTTCGTCGATGATGACGCCGCAGTAGAATTCCCTGCCCTCCTGGTCATCATTGATGTTCTCGCTGAGGCCTTCCGCATAGCCCTGGATCAGCGATATGGGCGTCTTCAGCTCGTGGGAAACATTGGAGATAAAGGCCTTTCTCCTCTCCTCCTCCTTTACCTTCTTTTCGAGGTCGGCCTGCAGCTTGATGTTGGCGGATTTCAGCTCTCCCAGTGACCTTTCGAGACTCTTTGAGAGATAATTCATGCTCTGGCCCATCTTGCCGATCTCGTCGGTCCTGTTCCCCGTATACTGCCTGTCGAATTTCAGCTCGGCCATTTCCTCGGCCAGCCTGGACAGCTCCAGGATAGGCGCCATGAACGATTTGGTGATGAAGTACATGACGATCATCATTACGCCCAGAACGGCCATGGAAACGTACAGGAAGAACCTGTTGGATATAGTTACGCTTTCCTCGATACTCTGCAGCGACGTCCTGGCATAGAGGAGATTTCCGTTTGTCAGCGTTCCCTGCAGATACAGATACGAGGTGTCCTCCGACGGGCTCTCCGTTGTGAAAATATCGTACATGTCCGTGTCTATAAGACTTTCCGTATTCATGCTGGAGCTTATGCCGAACTCCCTTATGATCTCGGCCTTGGTGCTGGACTGGTTGCCCACCGGAGCGCT
>JAFRYJ010000217.1 GCA_017437705.1 Lachnospiraceae bacterium | reverse complement strand
TGGACTCCTCTATTATAGTAAAGGTGATTTCTTTGTTGAACGGTTTACCCACACCCGCACAGCGGGTGGTTTTCTGTTGAGCATGTCTGAGTTTGTATCCAAACTCAGACTTTGCTCAACTGACTAAAGTCAAAGACAAAAATAAGATCAACGGCGATGGCATCTCTGCCCCGCCGTTCAAGCATCGTATCAAAATCAAATGTCATATCGTTCACCCTATTTTAAACTGATCCAGTATGCCTGTGAAGTCTGTCATTATCTCCGAGATCTTTATCCCCTGGGGGCACACCCTCTCGCAGCTCCGGCAGTGAATGCATGCCGACGGCTGCTTTTCAGGGGAAAGTGCCTTCAGCGCCATGGGAGCAATAAATCCGAAAAGGCCTCCCGACACCGTTAGCCTGTGCTCGTTGTAAAGGGAAATGATCCTGGGAATGTCCAGACCTTTCGGGCAATGTCCGGTGCAGTAGCGGCACGCCGTGCAGGGCACCGCGTCCTCCTTTGCCATCTCCTTTGCAATTCCCGAAAGCACCTGGCGCTCCTCGCCGTTCAACGGCCGCTCCTCGCTGAAGATCTTTACGTTCTCCTCCATCTGCTTCTCGTCTGACATTCCGGAAAGCACCAGCGTCACCTCGGGCACCGTCTGCAGGAACCTGAAGGCCCATGATGCCTCGGATTCCCCGGGTCTCACCTGATGCAGGCGCATCGCATGGTCGGGATCCAGCCTTGTGAGCCTGCCTCCCCGCAGAGGCTCCATCACCCATACGGGGATCTTAAAGTCCTTTAAAACCTCCACCTTCTCACGGCCCCGCTGGAACCGCCAGTCCAGATAGTTCAGCTGCAGCTGGCAGAATTCCATCTCCTTGCCGTATACATCCAGAAACCGCCTCAGGGTCTCCGGCTCAGCATGAGAGGAAAGGCCCAGATACCTTATGCGGCCCGCCCGCTTCTGTTCCAGAAGATAGTCCATGATGCCGTACTTCGGATCCATATACTGCTCGATATTCATCTCGCAGACGTTGTGCAGAAGGTAAAAATCGAAATACGTAAGGCCTGTCCGTTCAAGCTGCTTCTCGAATATCTCCCTTACCTTAGGCATGTTCGTAAGGTCGTAGCCGGGGAATTTATCCGCAAAGAAGTACGAATCCCTGGGGTATTTAGAAAGTATCTGCCCCAGCAGGATCTCGGAATTTCCGCCGTGATAACCCCAACCCGTATCGAAATAATTCACGCCGTTCGCCATGGCATAGTCCACCATTCTTTCGAAGGCGTCCCTGTCTATATTATTCTCGTTTCCGTCTATTACCGGCAGCCTCATGGCTCCGAAGCCCAGCCTCGAAAGCTCCAGGCCCTTGAAACGCTTGTATTTCATGCCCGTTTCCTATTCCTGCTCCGGATGTCCCGCAGCATTTATATGCATTCCCGCCGCAGGCGGGGATCGTTATATCTCTGAATATATCACTGAAAAGATTATATCACAGAAAAACAGTCGGCATCATACCGACTGCTTTTTATTCTGTCTTTTATTCTGATTTACAGGGTAAACGTGTTGGCGGAAAACCACACATCACACGTCCCGCCAAAGCAAAATTCCTCATCGCACAATTATACCCAACGGACACGGGAAACCGGTCCCGCTAAAGCAAAATACTGCACTCGCACGAACATTCTCGAAAAACCCGGAGGTAAGAGCACAGCTGTTTTACCTGTTTCTCCAACGGACCTTGGAATACAGTCCCGCCAAAGCAAAATACTGCACTTGCACGAACATGCCCGAAGGGTCCGAGAGTGCAAGTGCAGCTATTTTGCTTATTTGTCCGAAGGGTCCGAGAGTGCGAGTGCAGCTGTTTTGCTTATTTGTCCGCATGGTCCTGGAGTATGGTCCCACCAATGCAAAATTCCTCATCGCACGAACATGTCCGAAGGACCCGAGAGTAAGATGAGGAATTTTGCTATAATTATTCCCTCCTCAGCGCCTCGATGGGGTTCAGGTTCGACGCCTTGATGGCAGGCCCGATGCCTGCCGCTATACCTACCGCCATGGAGATCACCAGCGCCAGTATCATCCAGGGGATGTCAAGGGCCATGTTCATACCCATCACCACGGACATCACCTTTGCAACGATGATGCCGGTGATGACTCCCAGTATTCCGCCAATGGCTGTCAGTACCACCGCCTCCGTAAGGAACTGCCCGCGTATCGTCTTCTTCCTGGCTCCCAGGGCCTTTTTAAGGCCTATCTCCGTTGTACGCTCCGTAACGGACACCAGCATGATGTTGGCAACGCCGATGGCGCCTACCAGCAGCGATATGGCCGCAACGGCTATCAGCAGATAGTTGGTGGCTCTGGACGTCTCCTGCAGCTTGGCCGCAGTTTCCAGCACGTCCATGGCCTTGTACTTTACGGACATGGTCTCTGCGCCCTGTCCTTCGCCCTGAGAGCCGCCCTGCTGCTGCGTCCCGCTGATGGTGGCATTCAGAATGTCCTGGGTATCCTTGCCGGCGGATGTCATATCCTCGGTGCTTTTAGCCTTTACCAGCACGTTCTCCGGCTCATCATAGTAGAAAACGATAGGCCATGCTGCCTTTGTGATGTAAATGGTCGCGGTGCCGTCCTGCATATACATCTGATAGTCCTGGATCGTTTCGATGGTCGGTTCGAAGTCCGAGATCTTCTTGACCACACCGATCACCGTAAAGGGCTCGCCCTTGATATCGATCACCTTGCCCAGGGGATCGTCGGTGCCGAAAAGGTTCTTGGCCATGGCCGTATCAAGGACAGCCACCTTCATGTTCCTCTTCATGTCCGATTCGGAGAACAGGCGGCCTTCCTTTACGCAGAGGCCAGCCACGGAGAAATACTGCGTATCGACGCCGTACACTGTGCAGCCCTCGGCCCTCTCGCCGTTGTAGAAGATGTCGCTCTGATAATTCCTTCTGGTATAAAGCGATACGTTCTCCACGGAATCCAGTGCCAGTATCTTATCCAGTGTCTCCCGGCTTACTGGGCTTATGCCCTTCGGCATGCCGTATCCCTCGACATCATACTGGTAACCGCCCATGGACAGCGGCACGTCCACCGCATTGTTTCCGGAGCCCACCAGGTTCTGCTTTATCTGCTCGTTGGTCCCCTTGATGGACGACACGATCGCTATAATGGCCGCAATACCTATGATGACGCCCAGCATCGTGAGCGCCGCCCTCAGCTTGTGGGTACGTATGCCCCGGAAGGCCATTTTGATATTCTCTAACATAATGCGCCTCCCTTAATAGCCGTATATGGCTGACAGATCTTCCTGAAGCACGGTCTTAGCGCCCTCCTTTACCTTCTTGCCGTAGGGGAAGGCTATGGCATCATCCGTGGTCAGCCCGCTGATTATCTCTGTTGCATAACCGTAGTAGGTCTTGCCGGTCTTTATGTATCTCTTCTTAAGGACGCCCTTTTCGTCGGCCATCACATAGCTGCCCTGTTCGTCGTCCCTTATAAACGCCTTCATGATGCAGAGGGTGCTGTCATAACTGCCGGGATCCTTCCCCGCGCTGACGGAAACGTACTCGCCGGCCATCAGTCCCTCGCTGTCTTCGATAACGGCGACAAAGGGATAATAGGATGCGTTCGAACCGCCGTACCAGTTCTGATAATTTTCATCTGGGATATCGCTTATCTCCGTGATGCTGCCCTCGTACATGCCGCCCGTATTCCAGGAAGTGATGTTCACCGTATCGCCGGGCTTCATTTTGAGCATCGTATACTCGTCAAGATAAGCCCTTACATATACGCCGCCCTCGCCGGATACGATGATAAAAGGCGATCCGTCCGGATTATCCGGGTCGTTCAGCTGCCTTACGGTGCCGTTCACCGTGCTTAATACGGTGGCGTTGTCCAGCTTCTTCTCCGCCTTCTTCAGGTCGATCTCAGCCTGACGCTGTTTCAGCGTATCCTCGGCGATCTCCTTGTTGAGGGCGTTGATCTGCTCCTGGATCTCCTCCGGGCTGGGTCCGGGATAGGGCTCGGGCTCGTCTTCCGACTCCGGTTCATCCTCTGATTCCGGCTCTGTTTCCGATTCGCTCTCTGTCTCTGTTTCTGTTTCCGTCTCGGTCTCCGATTCGGTCTCCGTTTCGGTCTCTGTTTCCGATTCGGTCTCCGTTTCCGTCTCGGTCTCGGTTTCCGTTTCCGTCTCAGTCTCGGTTTCCGTCTCAGTCTCGGTCTCTGTTTCAGTCTCGGTTTCCGTCTCGGTCTCCTTTTCCTTTTCGTTCATTTTCCCTTCGTTGAAGATGAAATCCCTGATGGGCGTGTCGACGGCATCACTGCCGGGAAGGGAAAGTGACGATCCGTCGATGACCGCTGTAATATATCCCATTACGAATTTAACGGTGATGGGTTCGCCGGTCCTCTCCGTTCCTTCACTGTTGTAGCCCATCAGCCTGTACACCAGGCCCTTCGTAACGACGTCATTCCTGCCGCAGGTTATTGTATAGCCGTCATCCGTCTCAGTGATCTCGGTATCGTAGCCCAGCTCGTCCCCGGTACCGGCTCCCACCAGATATCTTCTTACTTCGGCTTTTCCGCCGCCGCCGTAGCCGCCGTGCCTTAATCTGTATATCTCGTTCTGAGCCTTCTGGATGCGGAGCTTTATCTTCTCCACCTCCAGCCTTTTATCCTCGTATTCTATCTCCAGAAGGGTGGTATCGTAGGAGAACAGCTTATCGCCTATCTTCACCTGCTGTCCTTCCCTTACATATATCTCCGCCACCCTGCCGGAGCTGTCCAGGTATACCTGCTGGATATTTCTCGTAAAGATGCTGCCTTCCGTCTCGGATCCGCCGTAGCCGTAATAATCCGCCAGCATAGCCACCGGATACACGTCCACGGTGCCGCCGCCCGCCCCTCTTACCGCAGCGAAGGCTATGCCGCCTGCGGCCAGGAGAAGACACAGTGCCGTTATGATGCCGGTCTTAAGCTTTTTATTCATCAGCATCACCTCCCCGGGACTCTATCCTGCCGTCCTTCAGGTATACTATATGCTTCGCGTGGGCGGCTATGCCCGCATCATGAGTGATCATGATGACGGTGACGCCCTCGTCGTTCAGCTCTTTAAAAAGCTCCATTACTGCTTCGCCCGATGCCGAATCCAGCGCGCCGGTGGGCTCGTCCGCCAGCAGTATGGCCGGATCGTTGATGATGGCCCTGGCTATGGCCACCCTCTGCTTCTGCCCGCCGGAAAGCTCTCCGGGATTGTTGCTGGTCTTGTCGTCCAGTCCCATGCGCTTAAGGGCCTCCGCTGCCCTCCTTTTCCTTTCGGCTTTGGGAACTCCCGCATAAATAAGGGGCAGCTCCACGTTTTCCATGGATGATGTATTGGAAAGCAGGTTGAAGGTCTGGAAAACGAAGCCCAGCTTTTTGAGCCTGAGGTCCGACAGCACCTCGTCTGTGCTCTTATCGCTGACCTCGGTGCCGTCCAGCACATATTCCCCGGAGGTGGGCGTATCCAGGCAGCCGATTATATTCATAAGAGTGGTCTTGCCGGATCCGGAGGGACCCATTATGGCGAGGTAATCGCCCTTCTCCACCGTCAGGTTGATGTCCTTCAGCACCGGCGTGACCATCCTGTCGTTCACATAATCCTTGTAGATATGCTTAAGCTCTATGATCATTGTCCCATGCTCTCCTGTACGGTCTGTATCTGCGGCTTTTCCTCGTAGCTCCCGCCTTCGTTTCCCGGCACGTCCGCTCCGTTGAAGACTTCGCCGCCGTCCTCGGGCACGGCGTAATCTTCTCCGTTAAAGTCGTCGGGATATTCCATACCGTCGTAGTATTCGCCGCTTTCGAAGTTCTCTTCGCCGTCGTAATACTCATTGCCGCCGTCGGAATCTTCGGGCGGCTGGTAATCCTCGGGATAGACATCGCTGTAATCGTCGGTGGTGTGCATGCCTTCCTTAAGGTCGCTCTCGGGCCACGCGATCCTGTCAGAGCCGGAAAGGCCTTCGAGGATCTGGTACTCGTCCGTCATCTCGTCGTACTCGCCCACGGTCACCTTCCTCTTTTCAAGGCGGTCTCCGTCCTCAGCCCATACATAGTAGTCGCCGTCCTCCTGCATCAGGTAGCCGGACATCAGCCAGATGCCTGTCCTTGCGGCGCCCTGGCCCAGATCCTGCTCCATGTATACATGCTGTCCCATCATGAGGCCTTCGGGATCCTCCACCTCAACATAGAAAGGATAGCTGGAGGAGCCTTCTCCCTGGCTCATGCCGTATTCGTAATAATCGTAATTATTATTGTTTTCGTTCGTGTTGCTGTCCGTGTCGATCTTGGAGATGGTGCCGTACCATACCGTGTCGTCGA
>JAFRYJ010000216.1 GCA_017437705.1 Lachnospiraceae bacterium | reverse complement strand
GCCGCAGAGCTCGGCGATGCGTGCAACGCGGTCCGTCAGGTCCTCCCATTCGGATTCCAGCGCGCCGCGGAGGGATACCGTCAGGGAAAACGTATCCTCTTTAAGCACGGCGATACCGTTGTTTATGGATATCTGGGGCAGATCCGGGATGTCTCCGTTCATGGCCTGAAGGCCGTCCGGAATGATGCGCAGAAGATCCTCGATCTTCTTAAGCGCTTCGGGTTCGATGCAGTTTTCCGTCACCTCTCCCAGAGCCGCAAACTCCACGCAGATATCGGGATCCTTTCCGGAGTATTCCTTCTGAAAGTCTGTTGTCAGCCTTTCGGCCAGAGCTGCCAGCTCCGCTTCTTTCCCGGGATCAGCTATAAACCTGACGTCGCACTCCCTGGCTATGGCATTGTCCGCATTGCCGCCCTCAAGATAATACGCATAAGCCGGCGTGAGTTCTGAAAGGGCGCGGAGGACACGGCCCATCATGCGGTTGGCATTGGCCCTGCCCAGCTTGATGACCGCTCCGGCGTGTCCGCCCAGAAGCCCGCAGACCTTAAGGGAATATGCAGCCCCTGTCTTTTTCTTGCGGGGCGTTTCAACAACGCTCTCGATCCTGGCCGCACCGGTGCAGCCTGTTATGAAAACGCCTTCCGTGATGATATCGATATTTATCACCCTGGTCCCCTTAAGCCTGGACACGTCCAGCACCTTGGCGCCTTCCATGCCCACCTCCTCGTCCACGGTCAGCACCACTTCCAGTGGCGGATGAGGTATCGAATCACTGTCCAGAAAGGCCAGACCGTAGCATACGGCGATGCCGTCATCAGCGCCCAGCGACGTCCCCTCGGCATACAGCAGGTCGCCGTCGACGACCAGATCCAGAGGGTCCTTTTTCATATCCTTGAAACAGTCCGCCGTCTTTACGGCCACCATATCCATATGTCCCTGGATGATGACGCCCTCCTGATCCTCGTATCCCGGCGACGCCGGCTTTGAAATGACCACGTTGCCGGCACTGTCCGACCAGTGCTCCAGGCCCCGGTCCTCTGCGAATTTTATAAGGTAGTCACGGATCCCGTCCGTATTATATGAGCCGTGAGGTATGCGGCTTATCTCTTCGAAAAATCTGAAAAAAGCTTTGGGTTCAAGTTCTGTTGTATTCATGATATCCTCCTGCGGCGGTCGCCTGTTGTGCAGTCTCTTCTTACAATCAACTATATCCAATACAGGGAATAAATACAACCAAACTGTTATATAATGGAACCGGTGTATTCTGTATGATCATGTTTACAAATGACTCTCTTACATAAAGGCGGTCCCATCATGAGCAGCTATGATTTTTATATCCGCACAAAACAGGATATGATAAATGCGATAAACAAATACGGATTTCTGCCATTCTTTTCCAATTCTGTCCCCGGCTTTTCCATCGAAGAGCACGTTTCCCGTGATGCCTGGTATACATACGGCGACGATTGGAAGGTCTGGAAATGGAAGGGCCCCGTTATAAAGGAAAGCCGGTGCGCCTACGGCAAGTTCTTTGAAAATAAGGCGGTCTTTATAAGCAGCGAGTGGTTCCCGGACTTTGCCAATTACCGCCGCGACGGCTACGATTTCGATGCACGTTTTGAAGACGGCCTGGCCTCTTACCGGGACAAAGAGCTCTATGAGCTTCTGGATGCAAATGCCCCTGTTTTATCAAGATCGCTTAAGGCAGAGGGCGGCTACAGAAAAGGCGGCAAAAAGGGCTTTGACACCATCATCACCCGGCTGCAGGCCCAGTGCTATGTGATCATCAGCGATTTCGTCTACGCCCGGGATAAGGAAGGAAACGAATACGGCTGGGGCATCGCACAGTACTCCACCCCGGAGAAGTTCTTTGGCGAGTCTTTCCGCATCGACGCATACCAGCGGACACCGGAGCAGTCCTATTCCCGTATACTGGAGCATCTGTGCTCACTGTTCCCGAAGGCGGATCCAAATCTTATCCGCCGGATCCTTAAATGATACAGCATCATCAGGCCCGAAACATAAAATACCCCGGAAAGCACTTCCTGCTCTCCGGGGTTTATTTGACTTATAACTGCCGTCCGGTCCTTATGCCTCCACAGGCGCGTTCAGCTTTTCGTCGTAATGATGTGCTTCGTTCAGCATCATGTCCTTGACCTTCATAAGCCTTACCTGTGTCGACCTCTCGTTCTCGTCCAGCTTCATGGTGATGTACTTGATGCTCGCCTGGGTCTCGGGTATTATTACATGCTCCAGGGCATTAACACGCCTTCTGGTCTTCTCGATCTCCGCCGCCATCAGCTGACAGGATTTCTCCGTCTCCGCAAGCCTGAGCATGTCGGGGAGCACCTCCGACAGGGAGAGCACCGCATTGTCGAGCTCTGATGAAGTAAAGGCGAAGCCGTAGGCATAGATATCGTTCTCATCCGGCGTACGCGTGGTGTACTCGTATACCGGGATGTCTACGCTCATTACGTTTTTCGTGCCTGTCTTCAGATATATCTCCTGCTTCGGCGTCAGCATGGCCGTACGGAGCATCTCCTCGGACATGGTGGCCTTTGCCAGCACGAAATTCCTGTTGGCGCTTCCCAGCGCTTTTTCCACTTTGAGGCGGAGCTCCATGTTCTCTCTTACGAGATCCAAGAACTCACGCATCAGCTCATCACGCTTGTCCTTTAAAAGACGATGTCCCTTCACGGCTGTCTGCAGCTTTTTCTTAAGCCGCGTCAGCTCCATTCTGGTAGGGTTTACCTGTGTTGATGCCATTTGAATCTCCTTGTGGTTTATAAAAACCCGTCAAAGTCTGAAATCAATAATATTTGTCAAGCAGTGCATCCGAGATACGTTTCAGCTCTGCCCTGGGCAGTATACGTAAGAGCTCCCAGCCGATCTCCAGTGTCTCCTCAATGCTTCTGTCTGCGAAATAGCCCTGGGAAACGTACTTCTTCTCGAACTCATCCGCAAACTTTGCGTAGATAAGGTCGATCTCCGTGAGGGCTGCCTCGCCCAGGATGACCATAAGCTCCTTGGCTTCCTTACCACGTGCGTAAGCCGAGAACAGCTGGTTCATGGTAGCCGCATGGTCCTCTCTCGTCTTGCCCTTACCGATACCCTTATCCTTCAGACGGGACAGGGACGGAAGAACGTCGATGGGAGGCGTAACGCCGTTTCTGTAAAGCTCACG
>JAFRYJ010000215.1 GCA_017437705.1 Lachnospiraceae bacterium | reverse complement strand
TCCTGGAAAAGATGAAGGATGCTCCCGACGATGAGAGAGGCGCGCGTTTCGTTTGCGCCATCGCCCTGGCATTTCCCGATGAGAGGGGCACTATAGTAAGGAAAGAGACCTGCGAGGGCAGGATAGCCAGGGAGACCTCCGGCGAAAACGGTTTCGGATACGACCCGGTGTTCTTTTATCCTCCCGCAGGCTGCACCACCGCATCGCTTACGCCGGACGAGAAGAACGCCATAAGCCACAGGGGCAAGGCCATGCGTGCCATGTACGAGGTAATTAAGGAGCAGTTAGGGATCTGATACTGCATATATGATATAACACAGAAATAAAGCCCGG
The DNA here is from genome assembly GCA_017437705.1 of Lachnospiraceae bacterium. Next base: position 3,249 of record JAFRYJ010000215.1, on the reverse strand, counting down.
ACATTTTAAAACATCATAAAGTTCACACAAAGTTCACGTACTCAGACGGTACGTGGACTTTTTTTCAGGTTGATTTCAGGCAGCGATGTTAAAACTTCGGTATAGGAGGTGAGAAACATGAGTATTGAAACGATCGTAAGAAACGTAAGCTTCACCGGAATGCTTCCGGATGAAAGCGAGCTTTACGAGACCGTGTTCCAGAGATACGAGATCAAATACGAGCTGGATAAGGAGCAGTATGATGCTGTCATGACCGGCATGATGAAATATATGGAAGAAGACATTTACGGCGAGAGCATCATCAGGAACATCTATTTCGATACGGATGATTTCAGGCTCGTGCGGAGATCTCTTGAAAAACCGGACTACAAGGAAAAGCTGAGGCTCAGGTGCTACAGCCAGGTCGGCCTTCACGATGATGTCTTCATGGAACTCAAAAAGAAATATGCAGGCATCGTATACAAAAGAAGGACCGTGATGAAGGAATATCAGGCTCTGGAATATGTAAGGACCGGGGAGCTGCCCGGCAGGGACCAGGTGTCAAGGGAGATAGATTATTTCGGAAGGTTCTATCAGACACTGAAGCCCAGGGTATACATATCCTACGACAGGACCGGTTATGTGGGAAAGGACGATCCGCTGCTGCGTATCACCATGGACAGGGACATAATGTACCGGACGCGGGAGCTCGACCTTTTAAAGGGCCCTGCGGGGAAAAGGATCTTCCCGGCGGACAGATACCTGATGGAGGTAAAGGTCAGATACGGGGTGCCGGTGTGGCTGTCCCGTATCCTTTCGGAGAAACATATAGTCCCCACATCATTTTCAAAATACGGAACGGCATTCACGGATATGCTGATAACAGGCGCAGGACAGGTGCCTGTGACAAGATATAAGAGCGCTTAGAAAGGAGTAGAATTATGGATGCTTTATTCAACGGATTGCTTACAGGCACGGAAGCCGAGCTTACACTGGGAGTTTTTGCAATATGCTTTGCGGCATCACTGATGCTGGGCGCAGTTATTGCCGCGGTCTACAGATACACATCGGATTCGACCCGGGGCTTTGTGGCCACGGTGGCCATCATACCCGCGATCGTATGCGTGATCATAATGATGGTGAGCGGCAGCCTGGGCGCCGGAGTTGCGGTAGCCGGTACTTTCTCCCTTGTAAGGTTCAGATCGGCACAGGGGACGGCCAGAGAGATCGGAGCCATTTTCCTTGCAATGGCCGCGGGACTTGCCTGCGGCATGGGATACCCCGCATTCGCAGCCCTTTTCACCATAGTGATGTGCGCAGTGGTCTTCATCTACAGCCTTATCAATTTCGGCGATGACATGAGGAGCCCTATCAGATATATGAGCGTTACGATCCCCGAGACCCTTGAATACGGCGGGCTCTTCGATGATATCTTCGATAAATATGCGAAGGATGCGAAGATGATATCGGTAAAGACGACAACGCTGGGAAGCCTGAACAAGGTGGCTTATTCACTGAAGCTGAAGTCGCCGGATACGGAAAAGGCGTTTATAGACGAGATAAGAGAAAGAAACGGAAATCTGGAGATCAGTCTTTCCACCCTCCAGCCGGAGGCAGTGGAGCTTTAAGGAGGTAACAGATATGAAGAAAATAAAATATGTGACAGCAGCGCTTGTATCATCAATGATGCTGGCCCTTGCAGCCTGCGGAAACAGGACGGCGGCTGAATCGGAAAGCACGGCCGCAGCTGAACAGACAGAGGATGCCGTAACGGCCGCAACTGAAAATGCGGGGGAGAACGGACAGTTTCCAGGAGACGGCCAGACGCCTCCCGGCATGGAGGAAGGCCAGATACCTTCAGAAATGCAGCCCGGCCAGACGCCGCCGGATATGCAGAACGGGCAGATGCCTCAGGGCGGGGGAATGCCCGGTGAATATGCCACGGTGACAGAGGACGACCTGATCGCGGAGGATGATCTGTTTACGGACAGGGATATGTCTGACGAATATGAAGCGGATACCGTAATTACCCTTAAGGACGGCAGCATCACCGTGTCCGGGGACGGAGCGGAAGCCGACGGGAATACGGTGACCATCACGAAGGCAGGAGTTTACGAATTCACGGGCTCCCTTACGGACGGTCAGATCATCGTTGACGCAGAGGACACGGACAAGGTACAGATCGTACTGAACGGCGTGACCGTTACGAATTCCGACGCAGCAGCCATATATGTGCTGCAGGCCGACAAGGTGTTCATCACAACGGTTGAGGGAACGGTCAACAGCCTTACACTGACCGGGGCGATCACTCAGACGGACGACAACAACGTGGACGGAGTGATCTTCTCAAAGGATGATATCTGCATCAACGGTGAAGGTACTCTTAATATCGTGTCCGAAACATGCCACGGCATAGTTTCAAAGGACGATCTTAAGATCACATCCGGAACGGTAAACGTGACATCTCTGAAGAAGAGCCTTCAGGCCAATGATTCCATCCGCATCGGCGGCGGGACAGTAAATCTTGTAAGCGAAAAGTCCGAGGGCATGGAGAGCAGCTTTATCTATATAGCGGACGGTACCGTGAATATCGATTCTGCCGACGACGGCCTCAACTGCAATGATTCATCCGGGGCTCTCGTCATCTACGGCGGCACGGTAAACATCACTGCTGAAGGAGACGGACTGGATTCCAACGGCTCCATCTACCAGTACGGCGGAGATATCACCGTATCCGGCCCCGTAAATGCGGGCAACGGATCCATGGACTATGTGGGCGAGGCAGTTATCTCCGGAGGCAGCGCCATGATCGCCGGTTCGTCGGGGATGGCGATGAATTATTCCGCCGGCTCCGACCAGTGCTCGATCCTCTACACGTTCAGCTCCGCTTTACAGGCGGGTACGGAGGTAACGCTTACGGATGAGAGCGGTGATGTGATCGCATCCTTCACGCCGGATACGCAGTTCCAAACCGTTGTAATAAGCTGTGACGACATCGATGCCGAAGGCACATATACCATCACCGCCGGCAGCCAGACAGCAACGGTTCAGATGAACGGATCGACGATATACGGTACCGGCCAGGGCATGGGCTTCGGCGGCATGGGACCCGGAAGAATGGACGGTTTCGGAGAAAACGGTCAGGGGAATACAGTTGAAGGACAGTTCGGTTCAGAGGGCAGCCGTCCGGAAGGTATGCCGGGAGGACACAGCCACGGCACCGGAAGCACTGAAGGGCAGGAAAATAAGCAGACAGACGGTGTCTGAAAC
>JAFRYJ010000214.1 GCA_017437705.1 Lachnospiraceae bacterium | reverse complement strand
TTTACAGATTCAACGAAGAAGACGGAAAATGGCACGGTGGCGATGATCTTGTATTCGACTGGGATCCCTTCATCGGTACTATCGGATGCGCTCACGGTCTCAACCATTACATGTCAATAGTTCCTTTCGAAGGCGGCGGAAACATGGACGTTCCCGATGTTAAGCCCGGAAACACACTTTATCTTCCCGTAAGTCTTCCCGGCGCGCACCTTGCACTCGGCGACTGCCATGGTCGTCAGGGTCAGGGTGAGATCTGTGGAACCGCTCTTGAAATGGCTGCGAAAGTAACTCTGAAGGTTGACCTCATCAAGAATAAGCCCATCCAGTGGCCCCGTATCGAAAGCGATACCGAGATCATGTGCGTCGGCGCTGCAAAGCCCATGGAAGACGCTGCAAGGATCGCTCTCTGCGAGCTTATCGACTGGCTGGTAGATCTCGGATGGGAGAAGAATGATGCTTACCAGGCTGTATCACAGAACAACAAGCTTTATGTAGGCAACATGGTAAATCCCAACTATACGATGGTCGCCAAGATCGACAAGGAGATCGCTTACAGAAAACAGAAATGATTGTTGATTGTATCTGATATGCCATGACCGATATAATTCGGCCGCAAGCACTGCATATGATATATTAAAGCATATTAAGATCGATCACTGCACACAAAAACAGCTGTACGGCATTAGCCGTACAGCTGTTTTAATATGTCTGAATTCAGTTAAAGTCCCATCTCAAATCACCTTGCAGGCTTTTCAAAGGCCGCAAGCTCGGGATGCTCTCTCTTTTCGAGAGTATAGTTTTCGTATGTAGGCCTCTTGTGCTCTCTGGAATTCCAGTTCTCCTCTGCCGCAGGAGCCCATGCTGCCGCGTAATCGTCGCACTTTGCGCAGAGATGCTCAACATCCTCCTCCGACTCCTCGTTTGTCTGATGCGCACCGGTCTCTTTTACGATCTGTCTCAGAAGATCGGGATTCTCCAGCATCGGGCAGGGTCTCAGATGATTCCTGTTAAAAGGCTGACCCTCGTGATACTTCATGAACAGAGGGCTCTGCAGGATCTCAAGGATGCTCTTCTCGCGGATGTTGGAATCCGAGAAATGTATGAATACGCAGGGCTCTGCATCGCCCGAGGAATTGATATGGAAATAGTTCCTGCCGCCTGCTATGCAGCCGCCGACATACTCTCCGTCGTTCTGGAAGTCCATGGGATAGAAGGGTATATCACATTTATTGGAGCGGATATAACGGATCTGCTCGATGATGTGCTTCCTCTGCTCGACCGTGGGCAGAAGCTCGGGAACAGCGTTGTTTCCGACTGGCATGTAATGGAAGTAGAAACCGAATCTGGCCCCTTTGTCTGCCACCATCCTTATGAAATCCAGATCCGTAACAGCCTCGATATTCTCTCTGGTATAGCAGATGGATACTCCGTAAATAAGGCCGTATTTCCTTAAAAGGTCCATGGCGTTCATAACTGCCGCATAATGGCCTTCGCCTCTTCTGGCATCATTCGTATCGGGAGTGCCTTCAATCGAAAGAAGGAATATAAGGTTTCCGAGCTCCCTTACTCTCTTGCAGAGCTCTTCATCTATAAGAGTGGAGTTTGTGAACGCGGCAAATATGCAGTCGTTATGTTTCTCCATAAGCCTGAGGATATCTTTCTTTCTTACCATGGGCTCGCCGCCGGTAAGATAGTAAAGATAAACTCCAAGCTCCTTTCCCTGGGTTATGATGGAATCCATCTCCTCGAATGAAAGGTTGTTTTTGTGGCCGTATGTTCCGGACCAGCATCCCTTGCAGTGCAGGTTGCAGGCCGACGTGGGATCGAAAAGGATGAGCCAGGGGATGTTGCAGTTGTACTTTTCCCTGTTCTCCCTTATCTTCTTTGTGCCACTGAAGAACGCCTCCAGGCCTAAGTTCATTAAAACGGTCTTTGTGAAGCCGGGATCCGATTCATCCAGTATCTTGTTAACCAGCTTTACCCATTTATGATCGGGATCCTTCGCATATTCCCTGACCCTGTCCAGCGTTTCCTTCTTCGCCGTCTTGCCCCAGAATTTCTCGGCAGTATCTATAAGGCCCATGAAGGCTTCCGTACGGTCGTCCGCCTTTTCCAGCTTTTTGATAGCGTTGTCTACGATCTTACTGTATATTTTTCTTTCAACCGAATGTTTTAAACCGGCCATTACAATTTGCTCCTATACTATATCTTTTTTGAATTTACCCGCTGGTAATTTGTTGTAATTATACATCAATTGTAGTAGTACCGCCACATACAAAACGCGTATTTTGTCGTAAATTTAACATATTAAACGATTATTTATTCGTTTATTGTTCTTTATTTTCAAGGAATCCTGCCTTTTTTATCGCATCTGCCATGGCTCCCGACAACCTGTCTTTTTTATCCATGGCATTTTCCGTGTAGTTTTCCTTTATCTCCTGGCCTGCATTTATGATCTCCTCCAGCAGGTCCCTGGCGGAAAGCCTTACCGCCCCGGCGGAGTAGATTATCATCTGAACCACGTTGTCAGACGTAGCCACCGTAACATAATAATCCATAGTCAGCTCCTTCGCCGTCTTCTCTATATACAGGTCCGCCGTTTCGGC
>JAFRYJ010000213.1 GCA_017437705.1 Lachnospiraceae bacterium | reverse complement strand
GATATCGATCCTGTTTCATATAAGAATATTCACGAGAACAACGTAAAGCGCACCATGAGGGCGCTGAAGTTCTATCATCTGACAGGCACTCCGATCTCGGAGCATAACGAGGCGGAAAAGAAAAAGGAATCACCCTATAACAGCGCCTATTTCGTGCTCACCAAAGAGCGGAGCATGCTCTACCGCGATATTGACCGGCGGGTGGACATCATGCTGGGAAAGGGTCTTGTGGATGAGGTGAAAGGGCTTGCGGAAGCGGGCTGCACTCCCGGAATGGTATCAATGCAGGCTATAGGATACAAGGAGGTCTTCTCGTATCTTGACGGCAGCAGCACGCTGGAAGAGACCACAGAGCTTATCAAAAAGAATACAAGGCATTATGCAAAAAGGCAGCTGACATGGTTCAGGGCCGTGGATGATGCCATTTGGATATATAAGGACCGCTTTGAAAGCGATGATGAGATCATCGCGTATATGAAGAAAGAACTTGAAGATCGGGGGATCATATGAATATATACGGCGGCATGGGCATCTCCGAAGAGGTATACGGCTTCTGCGAGGGATGCCTTAATGAACTGAAGGACAGGTTTGAGGCCATTGACAGAACGGCTGAGATATGCCAGCTGAAGGTTATAAAAGCCATGCAGGAAAACAGGCTCAGCGAGCGTCATTTCGGAACGTCGACGGGCTACGGCTACAACGACGACGGCAGAGAGGTGATCGAACGGATCTATGCTGACGTTTTTCACACTGAGGATGCTCTGGTAAGGCCCCATATCACCTGCGGGACCCACGCCCTCACCATAGCCCTGTTCGGAAACCTGAGGCCGGGAGACGAGCTCCTTTCTCCGGCGGGAAAGCCCTACGATACCCTTGAGGAGATAATCGGGATAAGGCCCTGCGGGGGGTCCCTTAAGGAATACGGCATAAGCTACAGGCAGGTGGAGCTTAAGGAGGACGGCAGCTTCGACTATGACGGCATAAGAGAAGCCGTCAACGAAAAAACAAGGCTGGTTACCATTCAGAGGTCTAAGGGCTACGATCCCCGCCCCAGCTTTTCCGTTAAGCAGATCGGAGAGCTTATAAGCTTTGTAAAAAGCCTTAAACCGGATGTCATCTGCATGGTGGACAACTGCTACGGAGAGTTTACGGAGGAGCTGGAGCCCTCCGACGTGGGAGCCGACATGTGCGTGGGTTCTCTGATAAAGAATCCCGGAGGCGGCCTCGCGCCCATCGGCGGATATATAGCGGGGACGAAGGAATGCGTAGAAAATGCGGCCTACAGGCTTACGGCGCCCGGTCTCGGGAAGGAGCTTGGTGCGTCACTTAATACGAACCGCAGCTTCCTGCAGGGGCTTTTTATGGCGCCCACCGTCACTGCCAGCGCCATGAAGGCGGCGGTTTTCGCATCATATGTGTATACAAAGCTGGGATTTGAAACGGTCCCCGGTCCGGAAGAAGAGCGTCACGATATAATCCAGGCAGTCGTTTTCAGGGATCCGGATAAGCTTATAAAGTTCTGTGAAGGCATCCAGCGGGGAGCGGCCGTTGATTCGTATGTGGTGCCGGAGCCCTGGGACATGCCGGGATACTCAGATCCCGTAATAATGGCGGCGGGAGCGTTCATATCGGGAGCCAGCATCGAGCTCAGCGCCGACGGTCCCTTAAGGGAGCCCTATACAGCCTATTTCCAGGGCGGGCTTACATGGCCTTCGGCGAAGTTCGGCATCATGATGTCGCTGCAGTCCCTGTACGAAAACGGTCTTGTGACGTTAATTTGATGTGTGTTATAATTATTTAACAATTTTTAATATGTTGATGATATTTTGATTTTTCAGGACATTCGGGAAAGGATGTCATTATGAAAAATCCCACTTTGAAAGAACTGCCGCCCGGGGAGCGGCCTTACGAAAGATGCGAGAAACTGGGGGCAGGAGCCCTGTCTGATGCGGAGCTTATAGCCGTCATCATCAGGAGCGGATCCAGGGACAGGACGGGAGTGGATACAGCCAGAGACCTCATCGGGGAGAAGGGACTTCCGGGTCTGGAAGGCCTCAGTCTTCAGGAACTCACCTCCGTTAAAGGTATAGGAAGAGTAAAGGCCCTCCAGCTTCAGTGCGTTTTCGAACTGTCCAGGAGGATAAACAGGCAGCGTTTTCCGGAGAGACCGGTGCTGGATACTCCGGATTCCGTATTCAGACTGTACGGCCGTACGATGGCCGCCTTCAACGTTGAGCATATGATGCTGCTCATGCTGGATACGAAGCTGAAGCTCATCAGGGAAGAGATAATTACAAAGGGCACGGTGAACACGACACTGGTGGGCCCCAGGGAGATATTTGTGGCGGCCTTGAAACACGGCGCCGTCAGCATAGTGCTTCTGCACAATCATCCCAGCGGCGATCCGTCCCCCAGCAGGGAGGACGACCGCATAACTGACAGGATAGCCTCCTGCGGGCGTATGCTCAACATCACGCTCCTCGACCACATGATAATGGGAGACGGCTGTTATTACAGCTACCGCGACCGCGGGAAACTGAAATAACACGGCCCTTAGGGAATTGTTATGGCTTCGAATAAATACGGACTTGATCTGGGCTCGGACACCGTCAAGGTTTTTTCCGAACCACAGAATAAGTATTATAAAGTCAGAAATTTAATAGCCGTAAAAAAGAAGAACATCATATCTTACGGAGATGATGCTTATTCGCTGTACGGCAGGACCCCGGATGACATAGAGCTCAGGTGTCCTGTCAAAAAGGGCGTTATAGCGGATCTCGACATTATGGGTATGATGTTTTCCCATGTCCTGAAACAGGCAGACTGCAACAGGAAGTTCATGAGAAGGAACGAATTCTATGTTGCGGTACCCTCTGCTGTCACCGAAGTAGAGAAAAAGGCATTTTACGACCTTACGGCGGATTCCGGCTTCAATTCCAAGAGGAGCAGGATCGTGGAAAGACCCATGGCCGAGGCTGCCGGCATCGGCATGGACATAAAAAATACACAGGGATCCATGATAATAGACATAGGTGCCGAGACCACGGAGGTCTCCGTCATTTCCATGGGCGGCATCATGATAAGCCGTCTTATACCCATCGGGGGGAACGACATCACCAGGCTTATCATCGAGACCGTCAGAAACACCATGCATATAGAGCTCGGCATGAAAACAGTGGAAGAGCTTAAGATAAACATGTCCCTCGATGAGGGTACGGAGGAGCATATAGAAGACGTTTACGGCAACGATCTTGTAAAGGGACTTCCGGTAAAGACAGGCATAAGAAAAAGCTTCGTGCGCACTCAGGTGCTGGCCGTTACGAAGAAGATGATCTCCGGTATTACGGGGATACTGCAGAGCATACCGCCGGAGCTTTACGGCGCCATTAAGCAGGAGGGAGTCCACCTGGCAGGCGGCTGCTCCCTTAACGGAGACATTGTGAGGCAGATAGCCCTGGGCACCGGGATGAAGGTACACACCTACGAGGAGCCTGAGCTCATATCCCTGAAAGGCCTTAACACGATAATGAATGACAGGGAGCTTCTTTCCATGGCATTTACCATCGATGAAAGCGAGTTTGACTGATACAAAATGGGAGAGCATAAAAAGAGACGTATAAGCGCCAAATTCATATTTGTGATCCTCATGGCCGTTTCCGGTTCGCTTATATTGTTAAGCGTTTTTGCTGGCGACAGGATACGCTTCATCAACAATACCATCGGAAGCGTACTTACGCCGGCACAGAAGGGGCTTAACGCCATCGGAAGGACCGTATCGGACGCCTTTTCCTCCGGGAAAGACAAGGAAGAGCTGGAATCGGAGAACGAGAGCCTTAGGGCCGAGGTGGAATCCCTGCAGGCCGAGGCGAATGAAAACGAAAAGGCCATGGCCGAGATCGATTCCATGAGGGAGCTCCTGGATATGAAGGAGTATTACAAGGATTACGATACCGTGGGAGCCACCGTTATCGGCAAGGATGCGGGCAACTGGTACGATGTCTTTATCATAGACAAGGGCACCAAAGACGGCATCGCCGAAGGAATGAACGTCATCTGTGACAACGGTCTCTGCGGCATCGTCACGGAGGCTTATTACAATCATTCGAAGGTAAGGGCCATAATCGACGACGTTTCCAGCGTCAGCGCCATGTCCGTGAATTCCAGGGACCTGTGCTTCGTGAACGGATCCCTTGAGATGAGAGACGACGGCACGCTTCAGGTGGAGATGATAACGGAAAAGACGAACATCGCCGTGGGCGATGAGATCGTCACATCTTATGTGAGTGATGCATTCCTCCCCGGGATCCGCATCGGCTACATCACCGAGATACCGGAGCAGTCCGGCAGCGTCAGGTACGCGATCCTTACGCCGGTGGTGGACTTCGAGCACATCACCAATGTGCTGGTAATAAAGGAAAGGAAGTCCGATATCCTTAAGAAGGATGCGCCGGAGGAAACGGAAAGCACAGCTCCGGAAGAGCCTGCGGAGACAGAAAGCGGGAGCGAAGGCGGAGAGCCTGAAACTGAAGCCGGAAACTGACAATAACCATTAAGCGGTACATATTATGAGAAAAGTGATCACATATACGCTTATTATAATAGCGGCATTCTATTTGCAGACGTCAGTCTTCCGGATGATCGATCTCGGAGGGCTTGTTCCCGACTGCCTTCTTGTGGTCACTGTCTCCATTGCACTAATAAAAGGCAGCCTTGACGGCTGTGTCACAGGCTTTTTCTGCGGCCTCCTGACGGATGTATACTTCGGGTCCATCCTGGGCCTTTTTGCCATGGCATTTACTGCTGCGGGCTATCTCTTCGGAAAATTCAACAGGCTTTATTACAAGCAGGACATCACGCTGCCTCTTATAATAATAGCCGCTGCCGATACGATCTATAACATCGGGATCTACATACTTTTCTTCCTTACAAGGAACAGGACGGCCTTCGGCCATTACTTCCTCAGGATAATCGTGCCTGAGGTATTTTATACTGTCATAACAGGCATTTTCATTTATCTCTTCATACAGCTGGTTTTAAGGGAAAAGAAAAAAGGAGGCGCGAAATATCATGCTTAAGGATGTATTCTCCTCGCTTTTTTCATTTCTGAAACGAAGGAACGTGGTGCTTACCATATTGTTCCTTTTCCTTTTCGGGACCGTGGTCGCCAGACTTTACGACCTGCAGATCGTACACGGAGAAGACTATCAGAACACCTTCACCTACAGGATCGAGAAGATCCAGGATATCCCTGCCAAAAGGGGCAGCATCTACGATAAGAACGGCGAAGCCCTGGCCTACGACAGGCTTGCCAGCAATATCGTAATAGAAGATATACAGGCCCTCAATACGAATGATGAAAAGAACGCCATGGTATTCAGCCTCATCACACTTTTAAGGGACCACGGCTTTAAATGGAATTACAGCATACCCATTGCGATAAAGGGCGATGGAGATCTGTATTTCACCGGAAGCAGAAACACCGTTACGAATTTCAAAAAGGATGTCTTCTCCCTCAATTATACCGACGATCTTACGCCTCAGCAGGAAGCCATGACAGCAGAGGAGATCTTCGATTACATGTGCTCCGACGACATGTTTGACATCGGTGAGCCTTACAGCAGGGAGGACCGTCTGAATATCGCTTCCATCAGATACGACATGTTCATGAAGCGTTACATGCAGTACATGTCCGTCACCGTTGCGGAGGATGTGGATGATGCCACAGTGGCTGCCGTTAAGGAAAACACCGCAAAGCTGCCCGGTATCTCGATAGAGCAGAATTATATCCGCGAATACCCCTACGGTGAGTATTTCGGCCATATTACCGGGTACGTGGGAGAGATAAGCAGGGAAGAGCTTGACGAATATGCCGCAGAGGGCTACACGGGCTATTCCATCGGCGACCGGACCGGTAAGATGGGCCTTGAGGCGATATACGAGCACGAGCTGGCCGGGAAAAAGGGCTCCATACAGCTGTTTGTCAACAATACGGGAGCCGTTATGGAGAGCTATGTCAAGGAAGAGGCAGTGGGAGGAAACGACATATATCTCAATATTGACGCACAGCTCTCCATTAAGATCTACAACCTTCTGCAGCAGAAGATCGCAGGCATCATCCTTTTCAATCTGAGAGAGGGCGTAGATCCCGAATACAACCAGGAGCATTACTATGATGTGCGCGACGTTGTATTCTCGCTTATAGAGAACAACATAATCGACATCGACGAGTTCTCCCGTCCCGAGGCCTCGAAGCTGGAAAAGAATTTTCTGGAAGCAAAAACCAAAAGGACGGAAGAGGTGATAGAGGAGATCTACACGGAGCTTTCCAGATCCCAGAGGACCCCTGACGGCGAGATAAGCGACGAGCTTAACGACTATTACAACTACATTTACGAGTATCTCGTAAATGAGGGCATACTTGATGCTTCGGCCTACGGATATGACGATCCCATGTTCTGGAACTGGCAGGACGGCACCATAAGCCTGGGCGATTTCCTTTTCTATGCCATCTCCAAGGGTTGGATAAAGGCCGACAGGCTCGTCACAGGCGGTCCATATCCCGAGACCTCCGAGGCTTACAATGCGCTTCTCCAGTATCTGAGAGACAACCTGGGCGATGACCACAGGTTCTCGGTGCTTATATACAAGCATCTTCTCAAGAACCAGGTCCTCGGCTATACCGATGTATGCAAGCTGCTTTACCATCAGGGCGTATTCGAAGAGGACCAGGATTACCGGGATATGCTGAACGGCGATAAGAACTACAACTCCTTTATCTCCAGAAGATCTACAGGATGGAGATAACGCCTTCGATGCTGGCACTGGACACCTGCGCCGCGTCGGCCACCGTCACAGATATCCATACCGGAGAGGTAAGGGCCCTTGTGTCTTACCCTTCCTTTGATCCCAACAGGATCTCAGACCCGGATTACTATTATTCGCTTATAACAAACGGATCCTCACCTCTTGTAAACAGGGCAACGCAGCAGACCCTGGCCCCCGGATCCACCTTCAAGATGGTGGTGGCTACGGCAGGCCTGGATAAGGGCTATATAAACCGCGATTCGCTTATAACGGACAGGGTAGTCTTTGACAAGGTATACCCGCCGGCATCATGCTGGTCGGAAAAGAGCCACGGTTCCATAAATGTGGTAAGGGCCATAGCCGTTTCATGCAACTACTTCTTCTATCAGCTGGGCTTCAATATGAGCCTTGATGAGAAGGGCAATTTCAGCAACGAAAGAGGCCTTTCCATACTCAGGGAGTACGCCTCGAAATACGGCTTCGACCAGACGTCGGGAGTAGAGCTTTATGAAGCAACGCCCAGGATATCGGACGAAAGCTCTGTAAGATCTTCCATCGGACAGGGCACCAACAGCTATACCTGTACCCAGATAAACAGATATACGGCTGCCATTGCAAGCAGGGGAAATGTTTACTCCCTTAAGCTGGTGGACAGGATAGCAACGCCCGACGGAGAGACGGTGGAGGACATAACGCCGGAGATCATAAAGAAGGTGGAAGTGTCTGAGGAGACATGGGATCTCATCTTCGACGGGATGAGGCAGGTATGCTCCACTACGTCCGGCTACAAGGATGTGTTCCGGAGCATCAATATAGACATATGCGGAAAGACCGGAACCGCAGAGGAAAACGAGAACAAGCCGGAGCATGCTCTTATGACGGGATTTGACAGTAAATCGGATCCCAAATACGCAGCCACCGTTGTGTTCCCCAACGGCTACGGTTCGAACAACGTTATAGACGCTTTCAGGGATATCATCGCGATGTGCGACAATCTGCCTCTCTATAATGAAGAGGCGCTGAACGCAGGCGTTGCGATACTTCCCTTTGATGCATATGATCATTCTTCAAGAGACTTTGAATAAGGGGCTTTAAATGAGGATCTTAAGGTCGTTTTTTGATCTGATAAAACAGTATAATTTCAAAAAATACAATTTAAGACCGTTCATCGCAGCCCTTCTTCTTTCGGCGATCGGCTGCATGGCCATTTCTGACACGAGCACGGCACTGGCGAAAAAGCAGGCTATGGGACTTATCGTAATAGTCTTCATATTCTTCTTTTTCACACTGGTGGATTATCATGCCTGGACGAAAATGAGCTGGCTGCTTTATGCTGTGGTCATAGTTCTGCTGGCTGGCGTGCTGGTATTCGGCACCGCCTACAACAGCGCCAGGAGATGGTTCTCCTTCGGACCCATCGGTACGGTACAGCCCTCGGAGTTCGCCAAGATCCTGATGATACTGGTCCTGTCAAAATTCATCTTCGACAACAGGGAGAAGATAAACAGGCTGAAGACCATCGCAAAGTATTTCCTTTTGG
>JAFRYJ010000212.1 GCA_017437705.1 Lachnospiraceae bacterium | reverse complement strand
TGTCCCTCTTGTATGCGGGTGTGAGGTAATAATTCGCCTCTTTGTCGCTCATGATGAAAGCCTGGCCGATATACGTATCCTCCACCTCTTCATTATTAGCCTTGAAGAATCTCTTTATATGGGACTGGGGGATCTTTCCCAGGGTCTTCGACATGGCGTTCCTGAAGCCCTTGGGCATCTTTCTGTACTTTCTTGATGCTTCGCTCTCTATGTACCAGTCGTAGCCGCCGAAGAATTCATCCGCACCCTCGCCGGAAAGAACCACCTTTACGTCCTTTGCGGCAAGCTCCGAAAGGAAGAAAAGAGGCACTGCGGAAAGGTTTGCGTGGGGCTCGTCCGAGAAATACTGCACCTTGGGAAGCGCATCGAAGAATTCATCCGGGGTGATCTCCCTGATCTTATTTGAGATCCCCAGGATATCCGACAGGTTTCCTGCCAGGCTGGTCTCGTCGAAGCCCTTCAGATTGAAGCCCACCGAGTATGTCTTCTGAGGCTTTGCCACAGAGGTGATGTAGCTGGAATCCACGCCGCCGGAAAGGAATCCGCCGACCTCGACATCGGCGATCTTATGATACTCCACGAAAGACTCCACGATCTCGTCGATCCTGTTTACGGCATCATCAAAAGAGCGCTTTTTGGGATCGAAGGTGGTCTCGAAATACCTTACGGTCTTCAGTTCACCGTTCTTATATGTGAAATACGTACCCTGGGGCAGCTTGTAAACGCCCTTGAAGATGGTCTCCTTAAGGGGAGAATACTGGAAAACAAGGTACATCTTCAGCGCGTCGGGATTGATCTCCTTCTCGAATCCCGGATAATCAAGGAATGATTTGATCTCAGAACCGAAAACGAAGTTATTTCCCTGCATGGTGTAGTAGAAGGGCTTAATGCCGAAGTAATCCCTGGCGCCGTAAAGGGTCTTCTTCTCCCTGTCGTAGATAACGAAGGCAAACATGCCGCGGAGCTTCGATGCCGTGTTTTCGCCGTATCTCCTGTAGACCTCGATGATGGTCTCCGTGTCGGAGTCTGTGGCAAATGAGACATAAAACTTCTCCGTGAGCTCCTTCCTCAGATCCTTGTAATTGTATATCTCGCCGTTGAAGACGATCACATACCTGTCGTCGGCGGAATGCAAAGGCTGCGTTCCGCCCGCCAGGTCTATGATGGAGAGCCTCCTGAAACCAAGCGCCACCTGATCCTCCAGGAAAGTCCCGCTGGAATCGGGTCCTCTGTGGGCGATGCGCTCCGACATATCATTTATAACGCTCTCTCTGTCTAATTCATCGGGTCCGTAAAATCCTGCAAATCCGCACATATCGTTCCTCTTTTTGTTCTTGATTATAAGGAAACGCTGACCGAGTCAGCGTTTCCGTGGAATTTCCTAAAGTGCTGCTATCAACAGACATATCAGGAAGATGACTACAATGACCGCGATAACTATAAGTGATATGATCGACCACTTCTTCGTTATCCTGTGGTTCCTCATGTAATTGTGCCGCCTGAACAGGAATGCCATTATAAGTCCGATGATCGGCAGGAAGAATGAAAGCACGCCATACCACTTGTTTCCGGTGTCGTGGATCGGAGCATCGATGAACTCGTTCTCCGGCATAATGCTGTCCTCCAGCCTCTTCCTCTCGGCTTCAGCCTCGGCCTCCTCGGGGCTCAGAAGGATTATGGACTTGATCTTCTCGCCCTTTTCCCTCAGTTCCTTATACTCTTCGATCTCCTTCTTATTGCCGTAAACGAAATGGTTATGGCCGATGTCGACCATCTCCGGTCCGTCTTCGGAATAATCGTGAACGCTGGGATCGTAGGTTATAAGCTTCTTGCTCTTTTCGATCAGCGGATCAGGTACGGGAACGGCCGAGATAAGGGATCTGGTATAGGGATGCAGAGGGAAGTCGAAAAGCTCCTCGGGCTCTGCGATCTCCACGATATCACCCTTGTAGATAACGGCGATCCTGTCCGAAATGTAACGTACGATCGAAAGGTCGTGGGCTATGAACAGGTATGTTATGTTCTGTTCCCTCTGGAACTTCTTCATAAGGTTCAGGATCTGGGCACGTATCGACACGTCCAGAGCCGAGATGGGCTCGTCGGCAACAACGAATTCGGGCTCCATGACCATGGCACGGGCCAGGCCGATCCTCTGCCTCTGACCTCCGGAGAACTCGTGGGGGTATCTCGTAAGATGCTCGGGCAGCAATCCTACCTCGTCCACGATCTTTTCGACCTTTCTTACCCTGTCCGCCTCATTTTCGAAAAGATGGAAGTTATAAAGTCCCTCTGAGATGATGTAATCCACCGTTGCACGCTCGTTAAGAGATGCCGCGGGATCCTGGAATACCATCTGTATGTTCCTTATGACTTCCCTGTCCAGGGAATGAGGGATCTTGCCGGAAATACGTACACCCTTGTAGAGTATCTCACCGGCTGCAAGGGGATTTACCCTGATAAGTGCACGTCCGATGGTGGTCTTGCCCGATCCGGACTCGCCTACCAGTGAAAGCGTCTCGCCCTTGAAAATATCAAAGGAGGCGTTCTTAACCGCACGTACGGCATCATCACCCTTGCCGAATGTAATGTCAATGTTCTTTACGGAAAGGAGGATCTCTCTTCCGTCTTCATTGACGGGGCCTTTTTCAGGCAGATGAGCAGCTGTATCTGTTTTCATCCGAGCTTCTCCTTTCAAAGATTTAATGTGCCGAGGAATTTCTCGTGGATATCCTCGATCAACTCCGGACGCTTTATCTCCGGCGATCTGGGATCCAGGAGCCATGTCTTCGCATAATGTGTATCCGTTACTCTGAACATCGGCGGCTCCTTAAGAGTGTCGATCTTCATGCAGTAGGGATTTCTGGGTGCAAAGGGATCGCCGACGATCTTGTTGTAAAGTGAAGGCGGCGTACCGGTGATGGAATAGAGCTCCGTGTTCCTGGTAGCCAGCTGAGGCAGCGACTGCAGGAGCGCCCATGTATACGGATGCCTTGAATCGAAGAATATCTCGTCTACCTTGCCTACCTCTACGATCTGGCCCGCATACATAACGGCTACACGGTCGGCAATATTCGCAACGACGCCCAGGTCGTGGGTTATGAACACGATCGTGAATCCCAGGTCTCTCTGCAGGTCTTTGAGGAGCTGCAGGATCTGGGCCTGGATCGTAACATCGAGGGCCGTTGTGGGCTCGTCGCATATAAGTATCCTGGGCTGGCAGGAAAGGGCAATGGCTATAACTATCCTCTGCCTCATTCCGCCCGAATACTGGAAGGGATAATCGTCGTATCTCTTTTCGGGATTGGGAATACCTACCTTGTGCATGAGGATAAGGGCCCTCTTTCTGGCCTCAACCTCCTGGCATCCCTGATGCTTCATGATTATCGACGATATCTGTTTTCCTATGGTAAGGACCGGGTTCAGGGAGGTCATGGGATCCTGGAATACCGTTGCGATCTTCCTGCCTCTGATCTCCGTCCAGTCGTTCTGGTTCCTGATGTTTGCAAGGTTCAGGATGCAGGTGCCGTGAAGCTTGTCTTCCGTTTCATCGAGATACTTGACACGGAAAGCCACGGTGTCAAAGACCTGGTTCCTTGTTGTCTCATCATCCAGGTCGACGCCCATTTCATATGCCTTCTTGAGCTCATCCAGAAGCTTGTTGTAGGCCTTTTTCCTCTTCAGGCTGGGATAACGCCCTACGGAGAGAACTACCTCCTTGGCAAGGATCTCGTTTCTGTGCCTGTCGCCTTCCGTGATGTCGGCCTTGATCTCTTCCGCATACCTGTGCTCCAGCTCGGCCTTTCTGTCGGCATAGCTCTTTTTATAAGCTTCGTCTGCTTCGTAGAGCTTTTTGTGCTCAGCTATGGCAGACCTCTTCTCTTCTTCGACCTTCTTGAGCTGCCTGTCGTAATCCTTGATCTTAAGAGCCAGCTCTTTTATCCTGTCCTTCTCCGTTTTGGTGTCCAGGGTCTGCTTAAGGTTGAAGGTCTCCGCCTTCTGATACTGGATCTCGTCTATTCTGACTGTGAACGCCTTGTCTTCCTCGTCGGAAAGCACTTTTCTGGCGTTGTTCTCGGACTCCAGATCCAGCAGGGCCTTGTAGGTCTGCGAGCCGTGCTGAAGCTTTGCAAACTCGTTGAGCTTTTCCTCCGCATGGGTGATAAGCCCCGCAAAGGATGAGCTTTTGTTAAGATGGGTGTCCGCCAGCTCCGGATCGTCAAAAATGATCCTGCCGTTAGATATAAATCCGTTGGAATCAAGCATGCCTGCAAAGGTCTTTGTGAAAACGGATTTGCCGGAACCCGACTCGCCTACTATGGCTATGGATTCATTCTCGTAAACGTCCAGAGAAACGCCTCTTATGGCTGTAAGGATACGGCCTCTGACACGGAATTTAACTTCCAGGTCTTTAATGGATAAAATAATATTTCTGTCTTCCATGGCCCCTCCTTACATATGCGTCCTGGGATCGGAAGCATCACCGAGGTTCTGACCCACGACATAAAGTACGATCGTAATGAAGGATGCTATGGCAACGGGCGCCCAGAACTCGATCTCCCAGCCCGGCGTAACCATGGACGGCTCCGCACTGTAGATCAGCTTGCCCAGCGACATCTCCGAAAGGCCCATGCCGATATAGGAAAGGAATACCTCATAGGAAATGTATGAAGGTATCTCCGTGGCGGCAAGGGTAACGATAACGGATGTCATGAACGGAAGGATGTTCTTAAGCGCTATCTTTACCGTTGATGTTCCCAGGCACTTGGATGCCAGGTTGTACTCCCTGTCACGTATGATGATGACCTGGGTACGAATAAAGTATGCAATGGCTATCCACCCTGTGATCGTAAGGGCAAATACCATCGTCCAGAATGAAGGCGCGAATATGAGAACCATAACGGCTACAAGAAGGACGTAAGGGATATTGGCAATGATGTTGTACACCTCCGTCATTACCTTGTCCACTCTCTTTGAGAAGCCCCAAATGGCTCCTACAACAACGCCTATCGTCATATTTATGGCCGCGCATATGAAGGCCAGCGATATGGATATCCTGGCGCCGTGCCATATGGCATCAAAGGTCGACTCGCCCGAAGCGCCGGTACCAAGGATCCAGTGGATATTGTGTCCGAACTTATCCATTGCCTGCCCGGGTGAGAGATGCTTTGCCGATGCATCCATAAGATTGGCAAAACGGTCGTATCCCGAAACCATGGGATATACGTATGAGAAGATGATGATTATGGCGAAAAGGATCAGGATCACCACATTCAGCTTGTTCCTGAAGAATACACGGAACACGGAACGCCAGTATGAATATCTGGGCGCCGTGATCTTCTCTGACTCAAGCTTATCGTGATCCACTTTTGAGAAAAGCTCCTCTTCACTCATATTCAGATCATCAAGACTTACTAACTCATTATTATTCATGATAATTACCTGTCTTTCGATGTGAATGAGATTCGCGGATCGACAATGGACATGAGGACGTCACCGAGAATGATGGCTGATACGGAAAGCACCGCATAGAACAGCGATACGCCCACTATAACTCCGTTGTCGTACATGTTGATAGCTTTCGTCAGCAGATTACCGGCACCGGGAACGACGTAAACTCGCTCCGTGATGATGGCTCCTACTAAAGCGCCGAGAATGCTGCCCGGTACGCCGTGAACAATGGGAATGATGGCATTCTTAAGTATATGTTTGCTGAAGATCTCCCTCTCGGTAAGACCTCCGGATCTTGCAAACTTGACATAGTCGGAATTCATCTGATCGACCATGTACCTCCTCAGCCATTTCATAAGGCCTGCCACCGAAGGCAGCGCCAGCGAAACGATGGGAAGGACATAAATAAGAAGGCTGCCCGATTCCATGTCAAATGTAGTCGGGAAACCAAGCTTTCCGCCTATTGCCTTGAACATGAAGATATACGCCAGTGAAGGTACGGCGGAGATGAAGATGATATAAAGCATACCGATCTTATCCGTGATCTTGTCCTTCTTCCTGGCCATGAGTATTCCAAGGGGAATGCCCAGAAGATATGCTAAAAGGACCGAAATGATTCCTATTACGAAGGAATATCCGATCTTGGAAAGTCCGTTCTTTTTAGTGATAACGTTGGTGTAATCATCAACGAATCGTTCCTCATATACCTTGCTGGAGGCCCTGGATCCGGCTACATACCTGGCGGTATGAAGGTCGTCGGCAGACATCTCCGTAAGGCCCGTAGGGAACTTTGTAAGCGAAAGTACATAAGAGCCCTGGGTCGCCGTCATTGTCTCCGTAACGTCTATGCCCTGGTTTACCGTATAGGACTTGCCCAGATTGATGGTTATGAGGTTCTGATGAATAAAAGGAAATTCATCGTCAAAATAAAGAAGATATTTATGCTGGGTGCCGTTTCCCATGATGGCAGGTGAAAAGGCACCGTCCTTCAGGGGGTCGTGCAGGGTGAACTTCAGTCCCCTGTCTTCAATGTCCTCCTCTACATAATGGACACTGTCGATGGTGACCAGGCCCCCGAAATACTTTATAACACGCTTAATGATAGGTATATCCTTATAGGCATACAGCTGCTGCGCGCCGCCGCTGGCCACCTTGCTAGGCGACGCCATGACGGCATCAAGTCTTTCCACCGTATACCCTTCGGAAGTGTAATACCTCGTGAATTTTTCAACATATTCCGCAACTTCATCGGAATCCTTGTCCGGAGTCCTTGCAAATTTCGCAAGGTCCAGTCTCTGCTCCTCGGTTATCTCCCCGTCATTCCTGAGCATCAGGAGATAGTCGGAGTATGTGACATAATCAAGATAACCGTATTCAGCCCATTTCCTGTACTTGTATACGGTCTTCTGATTGTTTCCGAGATTTCTGTAGGTGGGATCCGATGCGAATACCTGGTTTCTGTCGAGAGCGGAATAGATCAGTATCATGATGATGGACACCATGATAATAATAGAGAAGATGCCGCGGATCACGCGGCTGATCAAGTATCTTTTCATAATGCTCACCGATCGTTCATATTATCGTTTGCTGTACGGGACCCTCTCAAATCCCGTACAACGGAAAAAATACAGATACAGAGGATGGACAAAAGTCCATCCTCTGATCTGTATTAATGCCCTTCTGATCCGGCATATTAATGCTTTTCAGATTAGAACATTCCTGTGCACTTGGTCATGTAACCTGAGTAGTCGGGAAGGAATGTATTCAGGTATGTTGAAGGATCGCCATAGTCGGGGCCCCAACCTGAACAGTCATAAATGTCATAGTTGCCTTCATAACCGTAATCTGTGTAATATCCGGCATAATACCACTGATCGATGTCTACGCACTCTGTAAGATTAACTACTACGAGTCCGCCGAATGTAGCTTCGATAGACTGCTTGAGAGCGTTCTCCCTGTTGTTGTACTGCTCTACAGATACAGGGTTGGGGATATCGATGATGATAGGATGATCGGCATCGATCACGATACCTTCTTCTGCAAGTTCAGCAACAGCCTTGTCCATGAACTCCTTGGCTGCTTCGGGATTGTACCATCCTGAGAAACCGTCGGATGAAAGAAGCTCGGGATCCCAAACCTTTACGGGGAATCCGTCAGCATCGATCTGAGCCTGCATGATCTCGCCGTAGAATGTACCAGCGGGGAATGTCTTCTCTTCGTCGCCGATCTTAACGGTAACATCCTCTTCAAGAGTTACGAAGTTACCGGGTGTATAAGAGTTACGAAGTGAGTTGAGTTTAAGCTCGTCACCTACTACCTGTGCATTGTATGTAGCAAGATCGCCGCCCATGCAGAGAGCCTGACGGAAGGTCTTGTTGCGAAGAGCTGCCTTTGTACGGTTTGCATCGTCAACTGTCTTAGCAGAGACAACTGTTGTTGTATCTGCAGCGTTTGCGAATGCATAACGGTTTACGTTGATGAATGCCATGAAGGATGTTGCATCTGTAAGAGATACATAAGCATAGTCGTCGAAGAGACCGTCTTCCCTGCAGACTGTGATAGTCGAAGGATTGAGGCCGGCGCCGTCGAGTGTGCCTGCCTTGGCATCGTTGTAAGACTTTGTAACATCGGAACCATCGTTGTAAAGCATTGTGATGCCCTTGATGGCAACTCTGTCAGGATTGTAGTATGAAGGGTTGGGAGCATATACGATTGTGCTTTCAGCAGTAGCATTTGTTACAAGGAAAGGTCCGCAGTATGCGATATGGTCGGGATCCTTGCCGTAAAGGTAATTATCGGCTTCGGGATTGTAATCCTCACCGAAAGCACCGCCCTGTGATACGAAGTAGTCACGGTTCATGGGTGCGAAAATTGAATAGCTGAGCATTGTAAGGAAATATGAGCAGGGCTCTTCAAGAGTATACTCAAGTGTATAATCGTCAACAGCCTTAACACCTACTTCCGAGAAGTCTGTGATCTCGCCGTTAACATAAGCTTCTGCATTAAGGATGCCGCATCCGCCGCCTGCCTGTGAGCATACAAGATACTCAAGACCGCCTGCTGCGTCCATCATGTGCTGCATACCTGCAACAAAGTCGTCGGCTTTAACTTCACCGAGCTCACGGCCCTGTGAATCTACCCACTTAACGCCCTGGCGGATATGGAAAGTATATTTTGTTCCGTCTTCGGAAACTTCCCAGCTCTCTGCAAGTGCGGGCTGCTGTACGTTCTCGTTGTCATACTCTGTAAGGCCGTCGAAGGTATGAACGATATTCTCCGTATCGGCTGCACGGGATGTTGAAAGAACGTCCCAGGTAACATTGTCGGATGTATAACCTAATGTATAGGTATCCTTGAATGTATAGCCCTTCTCTTCAAGATACTTCTTGGCTTCTTCGGTATATGTACCGGTGCCCTTGAGTTCGCCCCACATCTCACGAAGCTTTGTTCTGTCTTCAGCCTTGATAAGCTCGTTGCAGACAACTATAGTTGCGAAACGATCGTTATCTGTGCCCCAAAGCGTTGAGTTAACGGTGTAGGGAACTACACGGGAGATAGCATAGTTGCCGCCTCTTGTTGAGGTAGGGATCATAACGCCCGCCTCAAGGAGCTTGGCCTCTGCTATAGCCATAAGTGCGTATTTCTCAGAGATGTTCTTTGATGCCTTTGCATCTTCAAGATACTGTGCGTACTCACCGAGGATCTCGTTATAGAGTTCCTTGGATTCGTCCGTGTATCCGTTTACGTCGAGTCTTCCGGGGATAACTTCAGCAGCCGGCTTGTCAGCGTCGGGATCTACTTCGGTCTGCTCCTGGGACTCAACCTGACTTTCAGAATCATCGGGTGCCTGTGACTCGGAACCGTCCTTCTTACCGCCACATGCAGCCAGTGAGAAAGTCATTGCGCCTACAAGAAGTAGTGCAAGTAATTTCTTCATGTTTCTTAACCTCCTCAATTGGTTTGTTATTTGAGCTTTCCTTACTGCCCTTAAACACAATACATAGTAAATTTATCATTTCCCGTCGGATTTTTCAATATTTTTATCGTTTATAGCAAAAGATCATTATTATTTTTTGCTGAACACAGCACCTTGCCGCACATACATTTTTAACACTTACATGGCATTGTATAAATCCATTTCCGCGAAGCTTTTAATATACTCAGCCGGGTCTTTCCCAAGAGATCAAAGTCCGCAAGCGGACTTCTGCCCCCATACTATCATTCTTTAGGGAAATGAGCGCAGCCGGACTTTGGCGCGCGAGCAGAAGCACGCAGTGCTCCTCCTGTCTGCGAGCTGCGCATCCCCCGGAGGGTTTTATCGCATGGGAATTCCGGAGGAATTTCTGAGACAGGGAAAAGCCGCATTGCTGCGGCTTTTCCTGTTTCATTAAGGTTTTTCAATTTGCTTATTCGGCGCCTTCCGCCGCCTTATCCGCAGCCTCCTGCTCCTTCCTGGCCTTTCTCCAGCATTTGCGGCACATGGCCACATATCTGCCGTTTCCGCCCAGAGCGATCTGCTCGCCCTCAAAGACCACCCGTCCGTTTCCGTCCAGCCTGGCATTCACGATGGCCTTGGATCCGCATCTGCACACGGATTTGATCTCCGTGATGGACTCGGCGATCTCGAAGAGACGCTGGGATCCGGGGAAGGTGCGCATCAGGAAATCCGTCCTTAAACCGAAGCACAGGACCGGGACATCATAGTCGATGACTATCTCTCCCAGCTGGTCCACCTGCTCGGGCTGAAGGAACTGGCACTCATCGACGATAATGACCTGCCGATCAGAATACTGCTCCGTATAAAGCTTATAAAGATCCGTATCCCCGGGCACGCAGAGCGCCGGGGACTGAAGACCGATGCGGGAATAGATTATCCCCTCGTCCCTGGTGTCTATGGCAGGCTTCATAAGAAGCACCGTCATGCCCCGTTCCTCGTAATTGAATTTTGTTATAAGGGCCTGGGCTGATTTTGAACAGCCCATGGCCCCGTATTTAAAATAAAGCTTTGCCATTTGTCACTTCCGTTCCCGTTAACGCTGCCCCTTGTCGTAAGGTATACCTTCGGCCTTGGGTGCACGGGAATTCTTAGATGTGAATGCAAGTACGATAAGCACGGTAACAAAAGGTATCAGGTTGTAGAAATACATGGGAAGCCCCAGCTCCGCAAGCGCTCATACGCCTTCGACGTTGATGTCCAGCTGCGTGTATACTACCGAAAGACACTTAAGGAAGCCGAACAGCAGGGATCCCAGGGCGATGGTGAGGGGTTTCCAGTTACCGAAGATCATGATGGCGATGGCCAGGAAGCCCATGCCGGCAACGGTGCCTTCGCAGGTGCCGCCGGCCGTGGTGGCTATGTAGATATAACCGCCCAGTCCGCCGAGAGCTCCGGAGATCGTGGTTCCCAGATATCTCATCTTGTGAACGTTGATGCCGACCGAGTCAGCTGCCTGGGGATGCTCGCCGCAGGCCCTGAGACGGAGGCCGGTCTTCGTCTTGTACATCCAGATCGAAAGGATTATGAAAAGGCCGATGGCGATATACGTCGATATATAGGCCTTGTCAAAGAATACTCCCGCAATACCCTTTGCGTCGGGGTTCAGGATAACATATCCGATGTCCTTGGGCATGACCAGCTTGTCCTGCATAAAGAATACCTTTATGAAGAAAAGTGCGATGGCGGGAGCCAGCAGGCTAAGTGCCGTACCGCCGATGGTCTGGTCGCCCTTCAGTTTTATGGACGAGAATGCCAGCAGCAGCGAGAATAAGGCTCCGGCCACTGTCGCCGACAGCATCGCTAACAGGAAGATGATCTGGGGATGTCCTTCCAGCAGGCCGTTTGACTGAATAAGGTAAACTACAAGTGCACCGATGAACGATCCGAAGATCATGATACCGTCGAGGGCGATGTTGATGATACCGCTTCGCTCGGCAAACGTACCGGCCAGCGCAACGATAAGCAGAGGGATCGCGTAAATCAGTGTTTTCTGAAGCATGAATACCATTATGCGCCGCCTCCTTCCTCTGTACCGGTCTCACCGGCGTCTGCAGCATCAGCTGCGGCTTCTGCCGCTTCCTCTGCCGTTTCAATGACTTCTTCTGCCGCTTCTTTGACATCATCCGCCGCTTCGGCGATGCCTTCTACATCATCCGGCGGGTCTCCGGAGTCTCCGGGACTTATGTCCCCCGCGGCTGCGTTGGCCTTGTCCACCGTACCTGCAAGATCATCCACAAGCACCACATTGTCCGCCTTGCGTACTACGCCTTTCTTCTTCCTGTTGAACATCCAGTCTCTGATAAACTTGGAAGCACCGGCGAAGTAGATGATAACGGCGATGATCAGGTTGGAAACATACTCGTTGAACATCGTGTAGCCCGCCAGGTTGAATCCGCCCTTTCCTATGTATCTGAGGAAAATGGAGGTGAATATTACACCGATGGGATTGTTGCTTGCAAGCAGGGCGACGGGAATACCGTTGAAGCCCTCGTTGGGCAGGCTGGAATAGGTGTTCCACAGGAAGTCGTTCTTGCCGTTCAGGTACCAGAGTGCTGCACCGCCGCCGGCAAGGGCACCTGCTATTACCATGGAGAGGATGATGTTCCTCGTTCCGTTCATGCCCGAATATTTGGCCGCGTTGGTGTTGAAGCCGCCGGCCTTGAGCTCGAAGCCCAGTTTCGTCTTGTTAAGGAGTATGTAGATGAGGATCGCAAGGATGATGGCTATAAAGATACCGATATCGATGTTCGATCCGGGGAATACCTTGTCAAGGCCCATCCTGGGCGTCGCAACATTGTTTGAAAGGGTAGGCCTTATGAACTTGACCTTCGTCTCGGCGATATTGATGTACTTGTCGCCGGTGGAGTAGAAGATCCAGCTGACAACGTTGGCGGCGATCCAGTTGCACATTATGCAGACGATTACCTCGTTGACCTTGAATACCGCCTTGAATATACCCGGTATGGCCCCCCATAAGGCGCCGCATAACATACCTACGAGAAGTGCAAGAAGCCATACGAAGATCTTCGTGCCTTCTGTGGTGGGAATGGAAAGCGCCGTCAGAAGCGCGCCGGTGGCACCCATAAGGAACTGGCCGGGTGCGCCGATATTGAAGAGTCCGGTCTTGAAGGCAATGGCCACCGCAAGACCTGTCATAAGGATAGGAGTCGCTTCAAGAAGCATGTCTCCGAAGTTGAACAGGATGTCCGATGCGGAACCGCTGGAGAAGGGTCCCGCAAGAACGATGCCTATGCCTCTGAAGGCCTCGGATATCGGGATGTCGTTATTGAACGCCGCCAGCAGTACAAGAACGATGGCTCCTACAAGGAGACCGCCCAGGATACATACCAGGGAAGCGACGAAGGACTGGAAACCGGCGTTTTGGGTGAGTTTCTTCTTTTCCATTATTCAGCCGCCTCCTTTCCGTTCTGTCTCTTGGCGCCGGACATGTAAAGTCCGAGCTCCTGTACGTCTATCTTCTTCGGATCGAATTCTCCGACGATCTCGCCCTCGTACATTACAAGGATGCGGTCGGAGACATCCATTACCTCGTCCAGCTCCAGGGATACCAGGAGCACCGCTGCCCCGCTGTCCCTGCTCTTTACGATCTGCTTATGGATATATTCGATAGCGCCTACGTCCAGGCCTCTGGTAGGCTGTACGGCTACCAGCAGCTTATGCTCACGGTCCATCTCCCTGGCAGCAACAGCCTTC
>JAFRYJ010000211.1 GCA_017437705.1 Lachnospiraceae bacterium | reverse complement strand
CGTATTCTTTTAATATGTCCGCCCACAGCCCCGTGGTGACTGTCATCTGGGTGCTGGTGTGGACCGGCAGCCCCGGGAATTCTTCCTTAAGCAGCTTAAGAATGCCCGTATCCTGTACGATGACGCCGTTAAGCCCCTCTTTGTAAAGCGGCCGGAGGAAGGCTTCGAACTCGTCCTTTTCCCTGTCCTTCAGAAGTGTGTTTATGGTCAGGTAAAGCTTTTTCCCTCTTAAATTCGCATAGCTGACAGCGTTTTTAAGCATGTCATCATCGGGGTTGTCGGCATAGGCCCGCGCCCCGAATTTATGACCACCCATATACACACCGTCCGCTCCTCCCCGGAACGCCGCCTTCATGGCCTCGTATGAGCCGGCCGGCGCCAGGACCTCGGGTATCTTCATATTTCCTCCAAAAAGGGCACAGAATCACTCTGTGCCCCCTCCAAATGTTCATTCAATGATCGCTCGCGATCCCCGCACGCATCCTCTCAAAGCGTGCACTATAAGCCCCTCAGCTTATATTATCTGCCCTGTCTGGCTTCAAGCTTGACTACCTGCTTCTGCAGATCCGCTATCTCCTTTTTAAGGGCTTCTCTTTCCTTCTCCAGCTTTTCTATCTTCAGCTGCCTGTCCACAGCCTCCTGCTTCAGCTCGTAGATCGTCTTTTCCCTGCTGCCGGCCTCCGCTTCAAGGTCGTCCAGATACTTCTTCGCCTTGAAATAATCGTCGGCAATGTTCAGATTCAGGAAGAGCCTCTTGTATTCCGTATTAAGTCTTTTATAATAGGCATCCGCATTAAGCTCGTCCATCTTTGTATTGAGATACAGCGCTATCCTCTGCAGGTACTCCTCACTTTCGTATCCGCTTAAGGAATAGATCTTTCCGCCTATAAGAACATCGGTCTCGTTTCTAACTGCCATAGCTTCCTCCCGATACTGTTTGCTTCTTTTTTGATGAAGCATTCTCCGGGACCTTTTAATGATCCCGCCCGTATATCTATTTTACCCGAAAACGGGAAAATACACAATCAAGGATCGCCTGCGATCCTTGCGCGCCGCGTGCAGTTGCCGAAGGCAACTAATACGGTTCTGCGCGCGTGTGCATCAAACGCGAAGCGTTTTGTCTCAGCCGGGGCCTGTTCCCGGCTGAGATCAATCGACCTTTTTTTCGATCCCCAGATGTGCGTAGGCAAGATCCGTCGCCACCCTTCCCCGGGGAGTCCTGTTGATAAAACCGTTTTTCAAAAGATAAGGCTCATATACATCCTCTATGGTGCCGGCATCCTCTCCCGACGCCGCTGCCAGCGCCTCGATGCCCACGGGGCCTCCGCCGAATTTCAGCATGATGCTCTCCAGTATGCCCCTGTCCGTGTTGTCCAGGCCGTACTTGTCCACATCAAGGATGTCCAGCGCCATATTGGCCGTCTTAAGGTCGATGGACCCGTTTCCCTTTACCTGGGCAAAATCCCTTACCCTCTTAAGGAAGCGGTTTGCAAGCCTGGGCGTTCCTCTGGACCTTCTTGCCAGCTCCATGGCTCCTTCATCATCTATATCCACATGAATGATGCGCGCCGAGTTCCTTATGATCTGCTTCAGCTCCTCTGTGGAGTAATAATCCAGCCTCTGCACCACACCGAACCTGTCCCTTAAGGGAGCGGACAGCATGCCTGCCCTGGTGGTGGCGCCTATAAGCGTGAACCTGGGAAGATCCAGCCTGATGGACCTGGCGGTGGCTCCTTTGCCTATCATGATGTCGATGGCAAAGTCCTCCATGGCCGAATACAGCACCTCCTCCACCTGGCGGTTGAGCCTGTGGATCTCGTCGATAAAGAGAACGTCTCCTTCGCTGAGGCCGTTCAGGATGGCCGCGATCTCGCCGGGCTTCTCGATGGCCGGTCCGGAGGTGACGCGCATGTTGACGCCCATCTCATTGGCAATTATGCCCGCCAGCGTCGTCTTTCCCAGTCCGGGAGGACCGTAGAACAGCACGTGGTCCAAAGGCTCTTCCCTGCCTTTTGCTGCTTCTATATAAACAGAGAGGACTTCCTTGAGCTTCTTCTGGCCCGTGTAATCCTTAAGATATCTGGGACGGAGATTGTTCTCGATCTGGATATCCTCTTCTATCATTTCTGTTGTGATAATACGTTTTTCCATTAAAGTCTCCCGCAGATCAGAATATTGCCCGGAGGGCCATCTTCAGTATCTCGTCCGTTGTGGCGTCGGGCTTTATATCGCATTGCCTTACGGCAGATATGGCCTCGGTCCTGGAATACCCCATTACCACCAGGGCCATAACGGCGTCGTTTACATTGGCGTTTTCCGTAAGATCCGCACCGGATACCGTACCGTGCTCCAGCACCTTCTCCAGATCCAGCTTGTCCTTCAGCTCCAGGATTATCCTCTGCGCCGTCTTGGGTCCCACGCCGGGAGCCTTTGAAATGGCCTTCGCATCCTGGGCAATGACGGCAAGCCTCAGCTGGTCCGCTCCCAGGCCCGAAAGTATGCCCAGGGCGCCTTTGGGACCCACGCCCGACACGGTGATGAGCTGTTTGAATACGCTCAGATCGTCCCTTGTAAGGAATCCGTAAAGGCAGATGTCGTTCTCCGTTACGTTCATGTGGGTGTAGAGCTTTACGGCATCACCCGCAGATACGGATGCGGCAACCGATGAAGGCACGGCCACACTGAAGCCTATGCCTCCCGTTTCAACTATGATGCTGCTCTCCGCCGTTTCGGCGACTTCGCCTTTTATAATCGAGATCATTCCTGCCTCCGTCAGATCGTTACTTTGTTTTCTGTCATGTTCTTCCTGCGGGCCTCAACGGTGCGTACACAGGCCTTCCTGTAGGATTCCTTCTTGTGATTCGCCATGAACTCCGCCCTGTCGTCGCTGTAGTTATTCATTATCCAGGGCACTGTATTAAGTATCATCTGGTATGCGGCGCTCATATTCGGGGCGTCCTCGCCTGTGACGGAAAGGTCCGTATACCTTTTGTGCACGTCCCCGATGATGAGCTCGTACTCGCCTATCTCCGTGGAGCTTAAATATTTGGCCTTTGAGAAGCAGGCCACCAGCTCCTCGATCTTATATATCCTGACGAATGATGTCAGCTTTCTCTCAAAAAGCACGATAAAATCGGGCGTTACTATTACGGAATGGCTGAGGAATACGTCTTCCCCGCTCTTGAGCTGTGCCAGGAGCAGCTGCCTGTCCTCCTTCTTAAGCTGGGACAGGAACTTTTTATGGATATGGACGGCCTGCATAAGGAAGTATATTCCGAATATGATGATGGCCGCCGTAAAAATGATGCCGAAAATATACGCCGTCCGCGATGATGGATCGTATCCCGTGGCCAGCTCCACGATGATGGCAGCCATTACGGAGATGCCGAAAAGCAGGGCCAGTATGCCCGGCACAAGATGCTGCAGAAAGCTTTTTACTTTAAATTCGTTCAGCTGTGCCATGGGACCTCCTTTCCGGTGACAGGCGCTGCGCGACCGCATATTATCAAGGTTTATGTTACAGGGCATTCCCCTGTAACATAAACACAGGAATATGCCTGACGGCATATTCCTGTCTGTTCGTGTAACAAAGAATAGAATTATTCTTCTGCTGCAGGTGCTTCGGGAGCAGGCTCTTCTGCCGCTTCTTCAACTGCTTCTTCGACCGTCTCGGGAGCAGGAGCTTCCTCGGCTGCAGGTGCTTCCTCAGCAGGTGCCTCGGGAGCAGGCTCTTGAGCAGGTGCCTCTTCAGCAGGTGCCTCTTCAGCAGGTGCTTCCGGTGCAGCTTCCGTTACAGGGGGAAGCATTACTTTCATTGAAAGGCTGATCTTCTTGTCCTCTGCATTGAACTCCGTTACCTTTGCAACGATGACATCGCCGATGTTCAGGATGTCTGCAGGCTTGTTCACATGCTCTCTCGAGATCTGTGAAACATGAAGGAGTGCGTCGATACCGGGCTCGAGCTCGATGAAAGCACCGAAATCGGTCATTCTTGCTACGCGGCCTTCTACCACATTGCCCACTGCATATTTAACATCTGCATCGTTCCAGGGATTCCTGTCGTCGAACTTGAGTGAAAGGGCGATCTTCTCGCCGTCGATATCCTTTATAAGGGCTTCTACCTTGTCGCCTACGGAAAGGATGTCTCTGGGATTGTTTACCCTGCCCCAGCTCATCTCTGAGATGTGAAGGAGTCCGTCTGCTCCGCCGAGATCTATGAATGCTCCGAAATCGGTGATGTTCTTGACTGTACCCTCTACCGTCATACCCTTCTCGATCCTCTCGAAGAGGGCTTTCTTCTTTTCTTCCTTCTCGGCTACGAGGAGCTGCTTCCTGTCGCCGATGATCCTTCTCTTCCTGGGATTGAACTCGATGATGACGAACTGGATCTCCTGATCCTGGTATTTCTCGAGATTTCTTTCGTATGAATCCGATACAAGGCTGGCGGGAATGAATACCCTGGCCTCGTCCACTACGACACTGAGACCGCCTGAAAGTACCTTGTCCACCTTGCCTGTAAGTACTGTCTGGTTCTCAAATGCCTCTTCGAGGATCTTGTTTCCTCTTTCAGCTGCAAGTCTCTTGTAGGTAAGCTGTACCTGGCCTTCACCGTCGTGTAACTTGAGTACCTTTACCAGCATGCTGTACCCTACTTTTATTTCATCCTTAAGAACCACAACCGGATTGTTGGAATACTCGTTTTTGGAAAGTATTCCATCGGCCTTATAGCCGATGTTGAGAACTATCTGGTCGTCCTTAACGTCGATGACCGTCCCCTCCAGGACCTCACCGTTATGGATCATCTTGATAGATTCCTCCAGCATCTGTTCAAAACTCTGTTCTGACATAGGTCTGAACCTCCTCAATTAAATTCTCCGGGGTCGATGCTCCGGCTGTTATACCCACGTTTTGTAAAGGTCCAATGTCAGTGTGCTGCAGATCGTCCAGTTTCGTAATAAAAAATGTGCTTTTGCATATTTTCCTGCAAACCTCGTAAAGCTTGCGGGAATTGGAACTTTCGCTGTCGCCGACTACAATCATGCCATCAGCTTTTGATGCTATATCTATGGCTTCCTCTTGTCTCATCCTGGTTGCATTACAAACCGTGCCTAGGTATACACTATCATAACCTTTTAAAAGAATAATTTCAACTAATTCTTTAAATCTTTTATAGTTGAAAGTGGTCTGCGCCACCACCGCCACCTTCTCGTTTTCTTTGATCGGAAGGGCGGATATATCCTCTTCGCCGCTGACGATAAATACATCATTTAAGCACCATCCCTTCGTCCCCGCGACCTCAGGATGGTCTCTGTCGCCTATGATGATTATCTTCCTGCCTTCCCTGCTCATCTCATCCACGTACCTGTGGATCTTTTCCACAAAGGGACATGTGGCATCGACGACGGTGACGCCCTTTTCTTCAAGCCTTTCGTACACGTACCTCGCGACCCCGTGGGATCTGATTATCACCGTGTCCCCCGCCTTCAGGCTGTCGATATCGGATACGGCCCTGATGCCCTTTTCCGCCAGTTCCTCCGTCACATGCCTGTTGTGGATCAGCGGTCCCAGGGTATAGACGTTCTCCATGCCCTCCAGCTCCTTCGCCATTCTGACGGCACGCTTCACGCCGAAGCAGAAGCCGGCGGTCTTCGCCAGGATGATGTTCATCTTCTTTCCTCCGCGATGGCGATTATCCTGTCGGCCACCTCTTCGATGGTCATGTATGATGTGTCGATGAGGATGGCATCATCGGCCATCTTAAGGGGCGCGATCTCCCTGTGGGTGTCGCGGTAGTCTCTT
This sequence comes from Lachnospiraceae bacterium, assembly GCA_017437705.1. The sequence goes on along the minus strand of JAFRYJ010000211.1, from coordinate 1,142 downwards.
TCTTCAAGATCCTTCTTTACGGCTTCGGGGTCGGGATCGGCTCCCGCTGTTCGGAGCTGCTCCACCCTTCTCATGGCCCTTACCTCCACGGATGCCGTCATGAAGATCTTCTCGTCCGCATCGGGAAGGATCCTGGTGCCTATATCCCTGCCGTCCATTACCACATCATACTTTTCGGCCATGCCTCTCTGCATGTCCAGAAGCTTCTCTCTTACTTCGGGAATGGCGCTGGCGGCTGATGCTGCGTTGCCCACATTTTCCTGACGGATAAGGCCGCTGACGTCCCTGCCGTTAAGATAAACGTGCTGCTCCCCGTCTATGTAGGAAAGCCCCACATCGATACTGTCCAGAGCATTTATAACTGCTTCGCTGTTCCCGGTGTCCACGCCGTTTTCCAGACAGTAGAGGCCTATTACACGGTACATGGCTCCGGTGTCTATGTAAGTAAAACCCAGTTTTTTTGCTACGATCTTTGCTATGGTGCTCTTTCCGGCTCCCGAAGGCCCGTCGAGAGCGATGCTGAAGTGTTTCTTATCCAATCCGTTCTCCTCCCCGGCGCCCGTGCCTGCCGCGAATCCCGTGGACCAGGCGATCTGGAGGTTGAAGCCTCCGGTAAGGGCGTCCGTATCTATTATCTCCCCGGCAAAATAGAGCCCTTTGACTATCTTCGACTCCATGGTGCCCGGATCTATATCTCTTGTATCGACTCCGCCTTTTGTGATCACGGCTTCGTCCCAACCGCGGAGCGATGACGGCGTGAGCCTTATATCCTTGAGCATGCTCACCATCCTGCTCCGTTCCTCCCTGGTGACGGAATTCACCTTTCTGTCCCCGGGAATGCCTGTAATTTCAAGGAATACCGGGATCATACTCTGAGGCATCATTCCCGTCAGAACGGTCTTCAGCTGCCTGTTGGCATTCTCCCCGAAATCCCTTAAGAACCTGTCGTTCAGCTTATCCTCATTAAGGGCGGGCTTCATGTCCAGGGAGAGCATCACCTCTCCCTTCTCTATGCTCCGCCCCAGGACCGAGCTTATGGTAAGGACCAGAGGCCCGCTGATGCCGTAATGTGTAAAGAGCATCTCCCCCTGCTCCTCATAGACAGTCTTCCCTCTGCGAAGCGCCTTCAGCTTAACGTTTTT
>JAFRYJ010000210.1 GCA_017437705.1 Lachnospiraceae bacterium | reverse complement strand
TCGATGCGACAAGATTTGAACTTGCGGCCTCTACGTCCCGAACGTAGCGCTCTACCAAACTGAGCCACGCATCGATGTCAAATGCTACAATAGCACAGTTTTGTTTTTTTGTCTATTACACATCCACATCCATTATCACATTAATTTCATAGTCCGGATACATCTCCCGCAGATCCTTTAATATATTGTCGCGGGAAGCCTTTATATCCGTCACCGAAAAATCAAATACCACATCCGCGCTGATGCGTTTTGTATCATGATCGGCCTTAAAGCCGTGGATCTGCAGTATGCCGTCGTGGTTCATTACCACATCGGTCACATTATCCAGGATCGTCATCGTTCTTTCGTCAGACCAGTACATGGCATATATGCCTATGCCCATCAGGGTGATGCCGTATAATCCCGGTCTTTATTATTGTTTTTTCCCTGTTTTTTACTGTTTCTGCGGAATTCATAGGTATGTGCCGTTCAGGCGCAAAGCCTCCTCGTTTTAATAATACGTTATAAAGATGTTTCCCTGAGCCTCGAATTCCTCCGAGTAGGACTCCCGGTTCCAGTCCATTATCTCGCCGGTCTCCGGATCCGCGCCATAGAAGTAATTATAATCGTATCCGACGATGAGAACGTATCCGCCGTCCTTGTATTTGCCCACCACGGGGTGGCCCTTGTCCACGAAGTAAAGCACATCATCAAGTGTGAGACCCGTCAGCCTGATGATCTTCTTATCCTTCAGATTGGCCTCCATGTTCTCTCCCATGGACTTGTTCCTGTTTATTACGGGATCGCCTTCGATGTCCTCGAACCTCATGAGCGCGCGTATGATCTCGCCCTGCATATCGCCCTGCCGGATGGACTGGATGAACCTCTCCCTGTAGCCCGAAAGGGACGTGTTCTCCCAGATGACCCTGTTGTCGGTATCGGTTACGGAGCCGGAGGGAACGTCCTTGCAGTAGTTGATGGCCTTCGAAGGATCAGAGAATTCATCCGCGATGGTCCCTCCCGAATGAACGTAATAATACACGGCATTCTCAAGCTCCGTGATGCTTAAGACATCATTGCTCTCCGGCTTGAGCTCTCTGGCCGTCAGGAAGATGGGATCGGTGTCCGGAATGTCGTCGTCCGATATTCCCAGGTATTTGACGGTGCCCATGGTCCTGTTGTAAACATCCTTTATGCTTACATCGCCGTCCGTATCGGGCCTGTTGTTCAGAAGGTATTCCGTGCCGGTCTTCTTATAAGCCGAGCCTTCCTTTTTCATCAGGTCGATCCTGATGGAATTCTCGTCCATCACAATGCCGGTAAGGAGCTCGCCCTCTTTCCTGTATACTTTAAGAACGTTGAAATCCTTGTCGACTATGTCGACCTCCTTGTAATAGAGATCCAGCCCGCCGTCCTCTACATTGTTCATCTCCGCCACCATGGCGTAGACTATGTCGTTGCCGTAGAAGCCGATGAAGCTGATGCCCTTCTCGCCCTCGGGCAGTGTTATCTCCTTTATCTGGCCGTCGTCCAGGTTTATTATCCTGTAGCCCTTCAGGCCTTCCGCGGTATCGTTGTTGTAAAGCGCCAGCTGCATGCCGTCGCCGGACACCGCATAATCGTAGTTCGAAAGGCCGCTGATAAGCGAGATGTATTCCCTGCCGTCATAATCGATGTTGTAGACGTTGTCCCCGGCCATCACATAGAGCTGGCCGTCGCCGGACATGAAGGAGAGCCTGTCCATCTCCCTTATAAGCCTGGGGTAGGCCTTGTTCGAAGGGATGTAGACGATCTCCCTGCAGGCGTTGTCTTCCATCGTATATTTATACAGTGAAGTTCCGACGCTGCCTGCCCTCATGCCGCCGGGCATATACCCATACACGAGGAAATACATGCTGCCGTCGGTATTGACCCGGAGGATCTTTGTGTTGTACATGCTCCTGGCCAGGGCGTCGCTGAAACCGAAGGCCTTGCACAAAACGTTGTCCTTCAGATCGTAAAGGTACACGTTCGTCCCGTGGGTAAATGCGATATAGTGGCTGTCTTCGCCTGCGGCCTCCCTCCATGAGATATTCTTCTCGTCTGTGATGCCCAGGGCGATGCCGTTTTCGTCCACCGCATCAGTGCCCATGTCGTAAGCCGGCGACATGGTCCTGTTGTAGCTTAAAAGGTTCATCACCTCCTCTTCGGTGTCGTACTGGAGATAGTAATATTCATAAATGCTGTAGGTATTGTTGCTCTCCTCGATGGCGTCGGTGGTTATAAGATAGCGCAGCACGATCTGCATGCTCTTCTCGTCCATGTCCTTGATCGTGATGTGCACATCACCGGCATGATTCGGATACATGCCGTACCACACCAGCAGCTCGCCTGTGGCTGTTATTCCGATATCCGAAAGATCCGTGGATGATGCTCCCGTATCGATCATATACGATGCCACCGTTGACACCAGAGACTTGTCAAAGGTCTTGTCGCTGAAGTCCGTCGCAAAGCGGAGCATCCTCTTGATGCCCGGATTAATGCCCTGGATAAGTCGGGTATAGTAATAATAATTGACGTCGCCGGCCTTCTGGATATTGAACGTGAGGCAGTATTCAACACCCTTCTCAGCCTTTCCTTCCGTGTCCACGGTAAAGGAAAGGCCGTCCTCTTCCTTGTCGAATTTCGTGATCTTGCCCTTCTCGATCCTCTCCTGGGTATCCACCGAGGTGATCGTATAGGTGATGCTCTTAATATCCGAAATATTCCCGGTGACACGGAATTTCATGGTGTCTCCGGTGAAGGGAACGATGCTGTCCCTCAGCGTGCCCGGCGAAACGGAGCTCCTGAAGCCGTACAGCCTGTTGATCTCGTAACCGTCTATATCGGCGGTTATAACAGGCATATCGGCTCCTTCGGACACAGCCTCGTTCTCATCCGAGCTCCTGTTCAGTATTAACCTGAATATAAATATCGCTGCCACGAAGGCCACAATAAAAACTGCAGCCGGTATCGCGATCTTCTTAAGTGTTTTCATATATATGATGCTTTCGCTTTCGGTATTTTCCTCAAGTTTCCGGGTCCTCCGCACCGGGGCCCTGTTAAAAGATTATACCATAAACATAAATGGCGATAAATGCCTGCTGAAAATTGACACCCGCAATTTAAGTTGTGGTATTATGTAAAGAGTGAATTCTTATCACGGGAGGCTTTTAAATGATACGGTTCATAATTGCAGTCCTTTTTCTGACGGTCTATCTTACTGTAAGCCTTTTACTGCAGCTCATCATGCTGATCGTAGGTATCTTCAGCAAGAGAGCAAAGCTTATGGGTTCCAACGCGGTGGTGCGTTTCGGTTTCAAAGCCCTTACACTCATAAGCGGAGCTAAAGTCACGATAACCGGCAGGGAGAATATACCTCAGGACGGTGCGGTCCTGTATGTAGGCAATCACAACGGGTTTTTCGATCTGATAATCGGCCATCCCCTGTGCAAGGCGCCCACGGCCATCATAGCGAAAGAATACTTTAAAAAATTCCCGATCTTCGCCTGGTGGATGATGCTTATGAGATGCGTCTTCATTGACAGGAAGGACATAAGGAGCAATGTCCGCGCCATACAGCAGGCGACGGAGCTCGTTAAGGAAGGCATCAGCGTCCTCATCTACCCCGAGGGGACCCGTTCAAAGACCGGCGAGATGAACCCCTTCAAGGAAGGCAGCTTCAAGATAGCTAAGAAGACCGGCTGCCCTGTCGTTCCCATTGGCATGACGGGTACGGCTGCCATCTTCGACGATCACAAGCCCTGGCTTAAGAGCGGTCCCGTTACCGTCACCATCGGAAAGCCCATATATATGGAGGAGCTTACCGAGGAGCAGAAGAAAGCTATGGCGCCTTTTGTTCAGGGCATCATTCAGGAAATGCTTGATAACGCCGTCGGTAAATGATAGAATCTTCAGTGTTTTATTGATAATAAGGAGGGCAGGAAATTGAACTATATTCCTTTATATCTGGCAATATCACCCGTCTGGATCGTAATATTCGTAGTCCTCGGCATTCTGGTCGCCGCATTCACGGGTCTCTATTTCTACGGAAGAAAACAGCAGAAGAAAATGGCTGAGAACGCACCCAAGATCGAGGCCGCGGCTCAGACATATACGATACTTGTCATAGATAAAAAGAAAATGCGTATGAAGGACGCAGACTTTCCCCAGAGCATCATGGACGCCGTTCCCAGGCTCAACAAGATGGCAAAAGTGCCTATCGTTAAGGCAAAGATCGGGGCCAGGATCATGAACCTTATCAGCGAGCCGAATCTTTTCGACCTGATCCCCGTTAAACAGGAGGTAAGGGCCTCCATCAGCGGCATCTATATCACAAAGATCACAGCCATCCACGGCACCCAGATCAAGGACGACAAAAAAGCAAAGAAGAATAAAAAGAAGAATAAGAAATAAATACACAAGAATGCTAAAGCCGTTCACCCCTTCAGGTGAGCGGCTTTAGTGTTTCTGTAAATGCGGTCATACAGTCTGATCGTCTTTAAACCCGGAGACCATTTCCTCCGCCATTTCCCTAAGGCTGACCGCATCATTCAGCCCCGGCTCGTCAAGTACTTTCTGCAGAAGCGCTTCCAGTACATCTCCCACCTTCGGGCCCTGAGGGCAGCCCATCTTAATGATGTCGCTGCCGGATATCTTAAGATCCTTTATAAAAAGGCACTCTCCGCCTCCAAGCACGGATTCCGCCGTTTTGAGCGTTTCATCTGCCGCACTCTCCTGCTCCTTATTTCCGCAGGCTTCGGCCTTTTTGTATTTTACGATCTCCCTGAAAAGCTCTTCTCCCGTTTTGGAAAGAAAATGCCTTACATATCTCCTTGCGGGGTCCATGGGCCTGTCTTTGTTATTCAGTATCCCGCACGCCAGGTCGATCGTATGATTATCCAGCTTAAGCTCCCTGAGCCGGGTTGCCACATTCTCCGGATCCTCAGACAGGAGTATCGCCAGCCTTACCGAATAATCCTCATCTGAGCACCGGAGCATTTCGAGTATCTGCTCATCCGTGCTTATCCATGTGAGCACGTGCTCCGTGATGCCCAGCTCCTCCAGCTTTTTAACATAAACAGGCCTTTTCGACATTAAAAGCTTTTTAAGCTCCGTCTGGATCCGCTCGGCGCTTACGAGTGTCAGGTCGCCGCAGAGCTTCTTCACTGCTTCTTCCGTGTCGGGATCGAGCTCAAAGCCCAGCTGTGCCGAGAACCTTACGGCCCGGAGCATCCTCAGGGCATCTTCTCCGAATCTGTCCTCCGGCACGCCCACGCATCTGATAATGCCCTTCTCAAGATCCTCCATTCCGCCGTAGATGTCCTTCAGCCCGTCAGCATCATTATAGGCCATGGCGTTGATGGTGAAATCCCTGCGCAGGAGGTCCTCTTCCAGGTTTCTGGTAAAGGTGACGCTGTCCGGGTGCCTTGAATCGGAATAATTCCCGTCCACGCGGTAGGTAGTCACCTCATATGCATCGCTGTCCAGAAGTACGGTCACGGTGCCGTGCTGAATGCCGGTATCAACGGTACGCCTGAAGATGGCCTTGATCTCATATGGCTCGGCGCTTGTGGTTATGTCCCAGTCGCCGGGTGTGCGTCCAAGGATCGAATCCCGCACGCAGCCGCCTACGGCGTAGGCCTCGAAGCCGTTATCCTGTAATGTCTCTATTATTCTTTTTACGTTTTCGGGAAGCTCTATAAACAAATGTCTGACCTCTTTAGATGATCCCGTGATCGGGTCCTTTTTTCAAATATAACATATACTCTGCAGATATCAAAATGATCCTGTCTTCCGATCCGCCTACATGATCTGTTTTATAAACAGCGCGGCCGGTCTTTCGCACAGGGACGTCATCAGCATCAATGCCTCGTCAAAGGTATAGCGATCGATGTTATTGAGCCATTCGGCAATAAACCCGACCATACCGTTTACAAGATAGCTGATGCTTAAAAACACCCTGGGGTCTTCCTTCTTTTTGTAATAATCGGGGACCACCCTTGACCAGGGAAGGTCGTAGTATAATTCGATACACATTTTTGTATATTCCGTTTTATCGACCATCAGGAGCGGCCTTATGATATCCCTATGCTCGTAGACCTGCTGCATGTGCCAGCGCGTGGGCTCCAGAAAATCTCCTTCGATCATCTGTGTTATGATCCCGTCCGTAAGATTGTCGCGTATGTCCTTTTTAAGGTCCGCATATACGGCCTCCAGGAGTGCGTATTTATCCGTATAGTGATCGTAAAACGCTCTTCGCGAGATTCCCGCGATCCTGCAGATGTCCGATACATGGACATCATCAAACTCTTCCCGGTCCACGCACTCAAGGAAAGCGTTTCTGATGGCGTCGTCTGTTTTTCGATAGCGCAGATCGTTCTTATTCATGGCAGCCTCCAATCATCAGGATCAGTATACACCATTTACGAATTTTATGTAACATTGTGTGCAAAAGTGTAAATTGAATCGCCGGTCTGCCTGCGATAAGATGAATAACGGTTAGATCAATTCAAATAAGGAGGCAAAACTATGAGAGCCGCTATTTATCAGGGCGTAAAAAGCGTAACGATGGGCGATGTCGACAAGCCCGTCATTAAGGATGATGATATTCTGATCAAGGTTGAAAAGGCCGGTATCTGCGGAACGGACGTCGGTGCATATCTTTACGGAGGCGATGCGCTGGGCATTTATCCCGGAAACCAGTTCGGACACGAGTTCGTGGGCACCGTATGCGAAGCCGGATGCAACGTAAAGGATATCCCCGTAGGCATGAGAGTAACGATAAATCCCACGGCCAGAAGACCGCTGTCATGCGGAATGAACTCTACCGAGATCGCTGATATGTCAGGTGCGTTTTCGGAATATGTTTATGTGGAAGAAGCGCAGCTCGGTTATAACGTGCTTGCACTCCCCGACACGCTTTCTTTCGATAAAGGTGTGCTGGCAGAACCCCTCAGCGTATCGACTCACGGTGTTTCCATCGTTGATGCGAAAGCAGGAGAAAAGGCTCTTGTTTACGGTGCGGGCACGATAGGCCTTTCCGCTGTTGCCGCTCTTCAGAAGAAGGGTATTACGGACATCATCGTATCCGACATCAACGAGTTTAAGCTCGGATTTGCTGAGAAGATGGGAGCGATAACCTTCAACCCCGAAAAGGGAAGCCTTGTGGATTTTGTAAAGGAACAGTGGGGCACCTGCATCGGCAACGTAAGTGAAGAGACCTGGAACGTGGACGTTGTCATAGACTGTGCCGGAGCGCCCTTCATCACCAAGGAATTCATGGACAATGCCAAGATCGGATCTAGACTCTCCATCGTGGCGATCAACATGACGCCGGCGGAATTCAGCCCCTTCTTCCTTCTCGCAAAAGAGGTAAAGATCTGCGGCTCCAGAGGATATACTCCTCAGGATATCCAGACGGCCATAGACACGCTTAACGATCCGGAATGCAAGCTGCCGGAGATCATCACTCACGTATTCCCTCACGAAGAGTTTCCTGATGCGATCGAGCAGGCAAGCCATGCAGCAGAAGCCGTAAAGGTCGTTATCGATTACAGATAAAAATCAAAAAAGACCGCCAGCTATGTCGCATTAAAATGGCCTCATCTTTATGATGAGGCCGTTTTTCGTGCAGTTTTATGTTTTCGAAAACTCTCTTCCCGGGAATATCACCTTACGGTCGCTTTCTCCAGCTTGTAATCCGGATCAAGGTCAAACGGATATTTGTTTGCGCTCTTGTTCTTCCAGTTGAATCTGTGAAGGTTTGCGGCTGCCGCACCGGGGGTGTCGGCAATAACTATCGTTCCCGCGATGGGTCCGTAAGGCACGATGAATGATGTCGCCGCCTTAACAACTATCAGATCGTAAAGCTTGGGCTCGATGCCGAAGTGCCTGAGGATCTGGGGATCGCCCGATGATCCTCTGGGATCCTCGCAGACCATAAGGTCGATATTGCCGATCGAAATAACGCATGTGCGCCCCATCTGGCAGGGGAATCCCTTGCCTGCGGGTCCTTCCTGAACGTACTCGCCGTCGGAAAGGCATCTTACTTTTCCGCGGGCTTTCAGCGGTCCGGGAACGTCGGGAGTGATCTTGCCGCCGATCTCGAAATCGCCGTATCCGCCTACGCCTATCTCAAAGGCCTTTGCAACGGTCTCGGGATCCTTAACGAACATGCCTGTCTTAAGAGATGAGCCTCTTTCATAAACACGAAGCGCCTCGTAGATGCAGTCTCCTGCGGTGCCGCTGTTGACGGAATCGGCGCCGTCGCCCACGATAACAGGCTTGGCCGTTTCCGGTTTCTCCGCAAGGTCTATGATCTCATCAACGGTGAGCATCTCCGGCCACATCTGATCCTTGGCTGCAAAGAGCATCTCTGCCAGCTCGTCGGCATACTTGCAGGCCGTCTCTCCGTCCTCTGCTATTACAACAGTCGAGCACTGATGGGGATCGATATCCATCCAGGGCGTTACTGTATTTACCGTAAAGTCAAGGATCTCGCCGTCATCAATAAGCTGATGGCCGCGGTCCATGATCTCCTTTACGGGGCTCTTAAGCGATGTATAGCCCTGAGCGGGAACCAGCATGGGGATGTGCACGGCCGCCATAACTGTGGGCTTGCCGTCAAGGATCCTCATACCCATGCGGCCTGCACGGAGACCCGTATTGTAGAAATCAACATGGGGATATGTCTGATATGCACAGCATGCATCTGCATTTTTGAGAACCGTGTCCGTAAGCTCGGCATGCAGGTCGAATGATGCCGCTATCACCTTGTCCGGCCCGATAAGCTCCCTTACGAATTTAATGTATTCGCCGCAGGCATCCCACACGGATTCAACAACGGTTGCTCCGTGGAGTGAAAGAAATACGGCATCCAGCTCGCCGGAATTCTTTATATAATACTCTGTCCTGTCCTTTAAAAGCTTGTAGACCTTATCGGAGATGACGCCGCCGGAGCCTCCGTAAAGTGAGATGCCCGGAATGACCTCCCCGCCGTCCTCCTCGATGGCGTCGATCATGCCGTGAAATGCACAGGGAAGCTCCTTGCAGAGATCGTAGGCTTCCTGCCCTTCGGCGTATCTTACTCCTTCGAAAAAGCTGAGCTCGACGATCTCCGGATTAAAGGTGCAGGATTCCTCGTGGAATTCACAGATAAGTACACGTTTCATTTTGTTTCCCCTTTCATGTTCTGCAGGTCGTGATGCACTGACCACAGCATTGTTTATTGAATATATAATATCATTTATGAAACCGTAAAAACAACAGCTGCGCTGTTACTCAAATACGGTCCTGTCCACATCATAGACCTCGGCAAATATGGACACATAGCCTTCGAGAGTCTTCATCATCTCATCCAGGGACACGTGCTCTTTGGGCTGATGTGCCTGAGACTCCACTGCCCCGGAATAGCCCAGAGTAGGGATCCCGTGCATCGCGCAGGACACGCAGCCCTCGGTGCCGAACAGCCAGTACGCTCCCTTCGGCTCCTGCCCCACCTTTTCAAGCGCCGTAAATGCCTTCTGCACGATGGGGTGGTCCCTGTCGGTGATCCATGGCGGGTTGTATTTGCGGCTCATGCTTTTAACGCCCGTATACGATATCTCCTCGAACTCCCTCATATAGACTTCGCCCCTGAAATCGGGATAAGCCGTCTTCAGCCGCTTGAAGATCACCCTGAACTCGTCCAGCAGCTCTTCCATGGTCTGCTCCGTGGTATACCGCCTGTCCACCAGGATCTCGCATTCGTCGGGAATGCTGGAATAATCCCCGCCGGCCGTGCACTTCAGGATCGTAACGGTGCATTCGCCCAGCAGCGGATCCGTTTTAAGGTCGATACCGGTATGTGTGAAGATGTCCTGCATGATGGGCACCATCAGCTCCAGGGCGTTAACACCCTCCGAGGGCTTCGATGCATGGGCGGTCTTTCCTAAGGTCTTTACCGCGATCTCCACCTTGCCCCGCTGGCCAAGCATAAGCTCGTTATGAGACGGCTCAGCCAGGAAAACGAAATCCGCCTTTATATCGTGCTCCGCCATGGTATTGTCAAAGAAATAGTTGGCGCCTGCGAATCCGGCAGGCTCCTCCTGTACGGTGCACACCATCGCCAGGTCGCCCGGCAGCCTTACGCCCGCCTTTCTGATGCCTTCCGCCAGCACCTTCATGCCGTAAAGCTGTGATGCCAGCCCGCCCTTCATGTCCGAGATCCCGCGCCCGTACAGCATGCCGTCTTTAATTTCAGGTCTGTAGGGATCAAAGGGCGCCCAGTTTTCCAGGCTGTCCTCGGGTACTGCATCCATGTGGGATATCATCAGTATATTCGGTCCTTCGCCGGTCCCCCGGATGATGCCGACAACATTCCCTATCCCGTCGACGAATGCTTCGTCGACCTCTGTCTTTTTGAACTCCTCAAGTATACATGCCGCTATCTCTCCCTCCTCTCCCGAATAGGACCGGTGGGAAATAAGGCGCTTCATAAAATCAATAAAGTCTTCTCTGTTCTTTTCAACTGCTCTGTACATAGGTCCGCCTCCTGTATTTGTTGCTGATGTTTCCGCTGCAATGATGCTTCGGTGAACCGTTCCAATTGTAAAATAACATTTTTCCGACGGATTTTGAATATCCTGATCGGCGATCCGCTGCCGGCGGCGAAATATAAAAGCACCGAAAAGACCATTCAGATCCTTTCGGTGCTTCTGCATTATTATTCATTTTCCGGCTGTTCCCTTGGAACCACCGTCCTGTCCTTTATCTCCACCACCCTGTGGCAGTACTTTTCCACCAGCTCCATGTTATGTGAGATAAACAAAATCCCGAAGCCCTTCTCCTTCTGCAGGTCCTGCATCAGCTTAAGTATTTTGGACGATACCGTAACATCAAGCGAGGAAACGGCTTCGTCGGCGATTATCAGTTTCGATTCCGAGCACAGGGCACATCCTATGCAGACTCTCTGCCTCTGGCCGCCGGACATGTCTCTGGGCTTCTTGTCCAGATAGGTCTCGTCCAGTCCGACCTTTTTAAGGATATCCAGGATGATCTCCCGTCTCTCCTTACGCCCCTTAACGCCCTTCACGCGCAGGGGCTCGCCCAGTATCCACTCCACGTCCCTGGCGGGATTAAGGGAGCTGTAGGCGTCCTGGAATATCATCTGGGGCCTGTTCCCGAAGGTATCGAAGGTCCCTGTATATTCTTTATTGAGACCCGTTATGATCCTTGCCAGGGTGCTCTTGCCGGAGCCGCTTTCGCCCACCAGTCCAAGGGTCTCGTTCTCACGGACCGTGAAAGAAACGTGCTCCAGTATATCGTGCCTCTCGTGCCTGTCGTCCACGTAAAACGCGCTGATGCCTT
>JAFRYJ010000209.1 GCA_017437705.1 Lachnospiraceae bacterium | reverse complement strand
TTGGTGGGCTCCACGCCGAGGTTGATTTTGTCGAGGACCTTAAAGACCTCAACAAGCTTGAAGTGCTGTTGAACCATACCGATGCCCAGCTCGTTGGCATCGTTGGGATCGTTTATCTTAACGACTTTACCGTTTTTCAGGATCTCGCCCTGCTCCGGCTGATAAAGTCCGAAAAGCACGCTCATCAGCGTGGATTTTCCGGCGCCGTTCTCGCCGAGGAGCGCGTGGATCTCTCCTCTTTTAAGCTGCAGGGTGATGTTGTCGTTGGCTATGATCCCGGGGAATTCCTTGGTGATATTCCGCATCTCGATTATGTATTCGGATGCTTCTTCCCCCTCTTCCCCTGTTATGTTTTTCTGGTCTTCTAACATATATTTCTCCCGGGAGCTGCCTGATCATAAGATCAGTGTCTATTTGATCGAATAAGTGCGCATTTCTTTTCAGATAGTGTCCCGCCTGCGGGACACTTTGCGCCGAGCGCGGCCGCTAAGGCGGCAATTCTTTTCGCGCGAGTGCGCATCCTGCGCGGAGCGCATTTCTTTTCAGATAGAAGGCCTTTGCCTTCTATCTGAAAAGAGCCTGCTGCTTTCGCAGCAGGCCCTGAGATCCTAATATTATTCGAAGTTGATCGTTGTATACTCAGATACCTTAGCCTTGAGCCAGTCACCGTTGTTTGCATTGTCGGGTGTCTCTGCATCGGGAACTAATGTACCGTCTTTGATCTTGCCGAACAGCTCGTTGTACTCGTCTACCGAGAAGTTCTTCAGGCTCCATGTATCTGTAGGAAGGCCTGTAGCATCTTCAGCTGCACCGAGGTTTGATGCCTGGTTTGCAAGCTTGGAATCCCACTCTCCGTCGTAGAACTCTTTAAGTACCAGCTGAACTGAAGGGTTAAGACCCTTTACAGCTGATGTGATAACTCTGTCGGACTCGCCTGACTGGTCAACGTCAACGCCGACGATCTTTGCATCGGGATACTCTGCTGCTGCAGACTTAACCGAGTCAAACATTGAACCGCCGCATGAGAATACGACCTGTGTGCCTGCTGCATACCAGCCTGCGATCTGGGTCTGAAGCTCTGTTGATGCCGAGAAAGCATCGCCGAACTTGTAGGAATAGGTGATCTCGATCTTAACGCCCATTTCCTGTGCAGCTGCGTCAGCGCCCTGAACGAAGCCGTAGCCGTAACGGTTAACTGCAGGATTGGCTCCGCCGCCGCCGCCTGTGAAGGCAAGCTTTGTATAGCCTTCCTTAACTACCGCATAACCTGCAAGGTAGCCGGACTCCTGCTCCTTGTAAACGATAGCAGTTACGTTGTCGAGGCCGATTGCCCAGCCGTCAACGAAAACGAACTTAACTTCCGGATGCTCCTTTGCAACCGTCTCAAGAGCCGTTGCCTGAAGGAAACCGGGAGTTACAATTACCTTGGCTCCGTTATTGATAGCCTGGTTCATTGCTGCAATACGGTCGTTGTCTGATGCGTCAGCGCCGTTTGCGGGCTGATAGTACTTATATGTAAGGCCGTTAGCTTCCGCATATTCCTTTGCGCCTTCATATGTTCCCTGGTTGAAGCCCTTGTCCATAAGCTGGCCGACATCGGTTACGATACCGATCTCATACTTGCCGCTTCCATCGTCTCCGCCCTCTCCGTCTTTCTTGCCGCCGCAGCCGGCAATTACAAGAAGCATTGATAAGCAGAGAACTAAGCTTATAATTTTCTTTTTCATTTTTTCCTCCATTTTTACGGGTGACCCCTAATTTCGATACCATATCGCTACGAAAATTTTACTCTTTAAGTACCCTTATGTCAAACGAGGGGCATCCGGCCCCTTATGCCCGATAATACCTGTAAATAAAGGAAAAAGCGGCATTTCTGCCGCTTTAATTCATTAAAATTTATTATTCTCTTAACAATTTTATCGTCTGTATCACGTCCAGGTGTTCCACGTCCCTGGGCTCGAATTTCAGCAGTGAAAAAACGATCTGCATGGCTATGCCGCAGCCGAAGGTGGTTATCAGCGTTCCGACGCCTACCGGTCCTCCCAGCAGCCATCCGACCAGCAGCACTACGCCCCACAGCAGTATCTGCACAAGCCCGATGGGCACCTTCCTCATCCGTTTTCCTATGGCCACCAGCAGGTAATCCCTGGGGCCGCAGCCCTGGGCGCATTTCATATAGATGAACTGTCCCAGCGCCATGATGAACATCCCGATAACGATATATATGACCGATATATGCATCCCGGCAGGTTCCGGCAGCAGATCGATATCATTAAACAGCTGAACGAAATTGCCTGTTATAAATGCGTCTATGATGGTGCCGAAACCGATCCTCTCCTTCATCAGGATATCGATGATAAGGATGATGACCGACGAGATCATCATACAGACGCCGTAATTGAAGGGCAGGTGGTTCGACATGCCCATGCCCAGACAGTCCCAGGGCGCCACGCCTATGCCGGCCTTAATGGAAAGATGGCATCCGAAAGCAAATACAAACAGGCCGCAGACTATGATGAACCATCTTAGAAGTACGCCTTTCACTCCGCAGCCTTTCCGGTGAGCTCCAGCTCCTCCGCATGGGCTTTCATGCCCCCGATGCAGATAGCTGCCACATCACGGATGTCCATTCCCAGCATCTCGCAGCCCTTAAGTATGAGCGGCCTGTTGCACTTGGCTGCAAAATGCTTGTCCTTCCATTTCTTCATGAAGCTTTTGACTTCCATGTCCGTAATGCCGTTGGGCCTCATCAGCGCCGCAGCCTGGATGATGCCCGAAAGCTCGTCGATGGCGAAAAGCGACTTCTCCATATTTGTGATAGGCTCCACGTCCGTGCAGATTGAATATCCGTGGCTGAGGACCGCCCTTATGTCCTCCTCCGACACTCCGGCCGCCCTTAAAGGCTCCTCCGTGTGCTGCAGGTGCTCCTCAGGGTATTTCTCATAATCAACATCATGGATAAAGCCCACTGCCTCCCAGTGGTCCCTGTCCTCCCCGAAGTGCTCCGCCATGGCGCCCATGCAGTATGCCACATTGGCGCTGTGGATAAGTAGGCTGTGCTTCGTAGTTTGTTCCGCAATTATTCTTCTGGCCTCTTCGGATGTAAGCATATATGACTCCCGCGGACAATGCCGCATTTATCTGTGATAAAGTTTTTTCTTTTCGTATGTGGGTTCGCAGCTGACGTTTATCCCCAGCCTCTGATACAGCTTCATATCCTCCTCGGAAATGATGACGCTGAAGTGGGCGTCGCATCCCCGGAGCGAGCTGAGCTCGGCCTTGGCCATGGACGCCAGGGGATTCGACAGAGACGATATCGCCAGCGCGATAAGCACCTCGTCGGAATGGAGCCTGGGGTTCCTGTGCCCCAGATAGCCTATCTTCATGGAGCTGATGGGCTCTATGACAGACTCCGGTATAAGCTGGATCTTGTCGTCTATCCCCGCCAGGTATTTCGTGGCATTTAAGAGAAGCGCTGCGCTGCAGCCCAGCAGTGAAGAAGTTTTTCCGGTTACCACGCTGCCGTCGGGCAGGACCATGGCCCCCGCCGGAGCTCCCGAATCCTCCGCCTTCTTTTTGGCCGCGCTGATGGCCGGAAGTATATCCTCTGTAATGCCGGCCTGCCGCATTACGAGCTCGATCTTCTTTGCCACCTCGTCGCCGCAGAGACCTTTGACCCTGTCCACCATGGCCTTGTAATAGCGCCTTACGATCTCGATGCCGCTGGCTTCCCTGCAGACATCATCGTTGGAGATGGCGAAGCCGGCCATGTTTACACCCATGTCCGTAGGGGACTTGTAGGGGCAGGTGCCCTGGATCTTTTCGAAGATCGCTGCAAGCACCGGGAATATCTCCACGTCCCTGTTGTAATTGACGGTGGTCTCGCCGTAGGCCTCCAGATGGAAGGGGTCGATCATGTTGACGTCGTTGAGGTCGGCGGTGGCCGCCTCGTAGGCCAGGTTCACCGGGTGCTTGAGAGGAAGGTTCCAGATCGGGAAGGTCTCGAATTTCGCATATCCTGCGCCGATGCCTCTCCTGTTCTCGTGATAAAGCTGGGAAAGGCATGTGGCCATCTTGCCGCTGCCGGGTCCCGGAGCGGTGATGACGATAACGGATCGGGTAGTCTCTATATAATCGTTCCTGCCGAAGCCGTCGTCCGATACGATGAGGGGTACATTGGAGGGATAACCTGTTATCGGATAGTGACGGTAGCATTTAACGCCCAGGCCGGTGAGCTTTCTGATAAAGGCGTCGGCGGCGCTCTGGCCTTCGTACCTGGTGATGACAACGGAGCTTACGAGAAAGCCCAGTCCCCTGAACTCGTCGATAAGCCTTAAAACGTCTTCATCGTAGGTGATGCCCAGGTCTCCCCGGACCTTGCCTTTTTCGATATCGCAGGCAGCAATGGCTATCACCATCTCCACCTCGTCCTGCATGGTGGCCAGCATCCTGATCTTCGAGTCCGGCTGAAATCCCGGCAGCACCCTGGATGCATGATAATCGTCGAAAAGCTTTCCTCCGAATTCCAGATAAAGCTTGCCGCCGAAGGCCTCCATGCGCTCCTTGATCCTTTCGGCCTGAAGCTCCATGTACTTGTCGTTGTCAAATCCGATCTTCAATCTCCCGTCCCTCCTTCCGGGTGATGATTTAAGTGAACCTGTGCATAAAACGCTTCTAAAACTATATTATTATACACGAAAGGGCCGCTGTCTTAAAGGAGATTTTTAGTTAAATGATGTGCTAAAGCGCAATGTTTATTCCCTGCGCCCGAGCGGGGCGCAGCATTTGCTGAAGATAAGTAATAAAAAGTCTGCCGCTGTGTTTCTTTACAGTTTAATCCGGTCCGGCAGGAATAAAAAAGTCTGCCGCTGCATGACTTGACCGAAGGGAACGGAAATGCAGCGGCAGGTCTTTTTTATTCATTTGACCGAAAGGAACGGAAATGCGGCAGCAGCACTTCTTCAGATAGGAATGCGCTTTGTGCATTATTGCTGCATCATAGTAATAAAACTCTGCCGATGCATGACTTGACTGGAAGGAACGGAAATGCATCGGCAGA